>JAYTXV010000237.1:0-2740 GCA_043742805.1 Caulobacteraceae bacterium
GGTGATCCTGCTCGACGGCTATACGGGTGTCGCCAAGACCGAGGTGCTGCATCGCCTGGGCGCGCTGGGCGTGCAGACCCTGGACCTGGAGGGGCTGGCTGCTCATCGCGGATCGCTGTTCGGGCTGGTGGCCGGGACCACGCAGCCACACCAGAAGGGCTTCGAATCGGCGCTGCTGGCCCAGCTCGACAGCCTGGACCGGAGCCGGCCGATCGTGGTCGAGGCCGAATCCAGCAAGGTCGGCGAGCTGAACCTGCCGCCTACCCTGTGGAAGGCGATGGTGGCAGCGCCGCGCATCGAACTGGCCGCGCCGCATGACGCGCGCGCCCGCTATCTGACCCGGGCCTATGGCGACATCATCGCCGATCCGGCCGCCCTGGAAGCCACGCTGACCAAGCTGCCGATCCACCATGGCCGGGAGCGGCTCGACGACTGGCGCGCCCTGGCCCGGGCGGAAAATTTCGTCGGGCTGGCGGCGGGATTGATCGAACACCACTATGATCCGGCCTATGAGCGGTCGCGGCATCGCGAGACGCGGCTGTACCTGGAGACGATCGCCATGGATGACCTGGACGACACCAGCCTGGACCTTGCCGCGGCGCGGATCGCCGAGCGGTTGACCAGCGGAACACTGGGCCGATGACTGAAACGCCGGTTCGCCTGACCTCCCTGGCCCACGGCGGCGGGTGCGGCTGCAAGCTGTCGCCCACCGTGCTGCGGGAGATCCTGGCCGGCATGCCGCATCTTGGCGTCGGGGGGGCCGGCATGTTCCCCAACCTGCTGGTCGGGACCGAGACCAGCGACGACGCGGCGGTTTGGCGTCTCAACGACAGCCAGGCCCTGGTGGCGACCACCGATTTCTTCATGCCCGTGGTCGACGACCCGCGCGACTTCGGCCGGATCGCCGCCACCAACGCGCTGTCGGACGTCTATGCGATGGGGGCGACGCCGATCTTCGCCCTGGCCATCGTCGGCATGCCGGTCGGCAAGCTGCCGGTCGAGACCATCGCCGCCATTCTGGCCGGCGGAGCCGAGGTCTGCGCGGCGGCCGGCGTGCCGGTCGCGGGCGGCCATTCGATCGACAGCGTCGAGCCGATCTATGGACTGGTGGCCCTGGGTCTCGTGCATCCCGACAAGCTGCTGAAGAACAACACCGCGCGAGCCGGGGACGTGCTGATCCTGACCAAGGCGCTGGGCGTCGGGGTGCTGAGCGCGGCGTTCAAGCAGGAGAAGCTGGACGCGGCGGGCTATGGCGCGCTGATCGCCTCGACCACCCAGCTCAACCGGGTCGGCGCGGAGCTGGCCGGCATGGCCGGCGTGCACGCGGTGACCGACGTCACCGGCTTTGGCCTGTTGGGCCATGCGCTGGAAATGTGCCGTGGAGCGGGTCTGGCGGCAGAGATCACCGCCGCGCCGCCAATGCTGCCCGGTGTCGAAGCGCTGGCCAAGGCCGGGGTGCGGACCGGGGCGGCGAGCCGCAACTGGGAGAGCTATGGCCACGAGGTGAACCTGGAGGCGGCGACAGCGGACTGGCGTCGGGATATACTGTGCGATCCCCAGACGAGCGGGGGGCTGTTGATCGCCGTCGATCCGGACGGGGCGGCGGCGGTGCTGGCCCTGGTGCGCGACCGGGGATTCGCGGCGGCGGCGAAGGTGGGCCAGATGGCGGAGGGCGCGGCCTCCATTCGGGTCGGGTTTCCGGCGTAACGGAGAAACCGGTGATGATACGACAGGCGCTGGTCCGGCTTGGTTTGCGTTTCCCCGAGGAGGCGCAGGAGCGGCTGTTCGTTGAGAGCCTGGTGCGCACACATCTGCGGACCACGCAGTTGTTCCTGTTCGCGGTGGCGGCGCTGTTCGCGGTGTTCACCGTGTGGGACCGGACCGTCGACCCGGTCGGCTGGCGGCGGGTGTTCGCGTTGCGCGAATTTATCCTGACCCCATTGATATTGGGCGCCACGGTGGCGCTGCTGTTCCCAAGGTTTCAGCGCCATCTGGAGACCATCGTCAGCCTGGTGATAGCCACGTGCCTGGCGGGCTTCACGGTGATCTGCGTCCAGCTGGATCACGGGTTCCAATATGGGGCGGCCGGCCTGCTGCTGATCTATTTCGGTGGGGCGGCGATCTTTCCGCTGCGGGTGATCTTCCTGGTGCTGCCCAGCGCGCTCAGCCTGATCGGGTTTCTGGGCGCCGAGGCCCTGGGTCATCACGAGGCCGGCGACATGATGATCGTCAACGCCCTGTGCATCGTCACGGCGGTGATCATCGTCGGCCTGAGCACCGCCGGGCGCGAGCTGGCCGCGCGGCGCGAGTTCCGGACCGACCTGGCGCTGGAAAGCAGCCGCGCACGGGTCGACGACCTGCTGCATTCGATGATGCCGCGGGAAATCGTCAGCCGCATCCACGCCGGCGAGACCACCATCGCCGACATCCACGGCGAGGTCAGCATCGTGTTCGCCGATCTGGTGGGGTTCACCGCCCTTTCGCGGCGGCTGACCGCCAGCCAGTTGGTGGCGATGTTGAACAAGGTGTTCTCGCGGTTCGACGCCGCCGCCGGCACCCTGGGCATCGAAAAGATCAAGACCATCGGCGACGCCTATATGGCCGTCGGCGGCCTGGCCACCGGCGAGCAGGCCTACGAACACGCCGGCCGCATGGCGCAATTCGCCCTGGCCATGCGCGACATCACCCGCGACCTGGCCGCCGAACTGTCCCTGCCCGTCGCCATCCGCATCGGCCTGCA
>JAYTXV010000238.1:0-3150 GCA_043742805.1 Caulobacteraceae bacterium
GCTCTCGCTCAGGCGCTCTATCGGCCGCCATCGCCTCCGCCGCCGGCGGCGCACACACCACCCTGGCCATGCCAAGCCAATTCGCCTGAACAATCAGGCGGCGACCGACTGCCGGGGTCGTCTTAGGTCTTCCGCCAAGCCTGCGCCCATCATGTCGATGAAATTGCCGGCGTAGAAACGATCCACCGCTCCGGCAGGGGTCCCGAAAAGCGAGTCCCCAAAGCGCTTTAGTGGATTCCTGCCGCCCTCGACGTGCGGGAAATCCGATGAAAACAGGCACGTCTCCGGTCCCGCCTGGCTGATCAGCCAGGCGGCGTCCTCGTGAGGATAGGGTGTCACGCGGACCTGTCGACGTACGATCTCGCTGGGTTTGGCCGAAAGCCGATGCAGACGCTCTTCATTCTTGAAAAACGCCAGATGGGCCGAGTCCATCGATCTCATCCATCCGGGCAACCAGGAGGCGCCCAGCTCTATGGCTCCGAACTTCAGTCGCGGAAACCGATCCATCACGCCATCGATGATCATTGCCGCCAGGGTCTGCATCACCGATAGGGGAATGGTCATGTAGCTGACCGAGGTGAAGTTTTCCTCACCGCCGTGGAAGTCCTTCACACGTGGCATGCCGTTTTCGAAATAGGCCGGATTGAGTTTCTCTTCGCCGCCCACGTGAAAGAGGATCGGAATCCCGGCCTCCTGAGCGCGTGCCCAGACCGGGTCGAAGCCAATATGGCTGGGTGAATGTCCGAGCGGACAGCGGGACGGAATCAGCAGCGCCTTGGCGCCCATTTCTATGGCCTCCCCGGCGGTTTCCGCGGCGCGGGCGAAGTCGGCCAGAGGCACATAGGCCGTCGCCAGGAACCGGCGATCAACCGAGCAGAAATCGATCATCATCCGATTGTGCGCCTGGGCGGCGGCATAGCAGAGATCTGCCGGCCCCGATTCATCCAACCCGAAATTGCCAAGGCAGAAAGTCGTGAAGATCAGCTGGCTGGTGAAGCCGAGCAGGTCAAGGGCGGCGGGACGATCGGCGCGGCGGAAAGAGCCCAGCGCCTCGTAGTTCTTGCGCAACAGGATGTTCTCGGCGTCACCGGCCCGGAACGCCGCATCGTCCTGTTTGCGCCTGGCCAGCGCCGACCAGCGTCCGTCGCCGACCTTGTGCCGATAGCTGGGCAGATCGTGGAACGCCGCCAGCATCCTTCGGTCAAAATAGGGGTCGAGGCAGTCTTCCAGCTCCATCAGATGGGAGTCGGCGTCGTGAACGACGCGATCTTGCACATAGGGCACCGGCGGAACCTCCTGATTTCAGAAGATTTGAGCGCCATCCGACCCTGAGCGCAAGCCCGCCCGCTCCATCGTTCAAACTTGGGCGAAGTGGGTCGGTAGGGCCAGCGTGGTGTGCTCGGCGCGGGCCGCGGAGGCCATGGCCGAGGACAGGGCGCCTGAGCCGGAGTTCATGCTGGCCATGGCCTGGGCAAAGACGCCGGTGCTGGCCGTGGAGGCGGGGGGGTCGCCCAGGATCAGCTGGCCGTAGAAGCCGGACTTGGCCGTCGCCGTGGTCACCGACAACGTCGCCCGCAAAACCAGGGCGGAGCCGCCGCCCGCGAGGGTCGTGAGAGATCCAACGTCGATAGCGTGGTTGGCGAAGTAGCCTGCCGCCGCCGACGCCGATGCGAAGGATTGGTGAAGGACGTCGGTTCCGTTGGCGTAGAGATCGAACACGACGCCGGTAACCCCGCTCCCGACCGCCGTGCCATTGTAGAAGCCGACCACAAGATCTTGCTTCACGGCCAGTCGGCTCAAATCCAGCGTTTCGGTGGCGGAAGTCGTGACGGTTTGCACGCCCGCGCCACCCTTGGAGTAGCCACCGCCCAGCTCGGCTATCCCGAAAAATACTGGTGAGGCGCCGAAGGCGGAGCCAAAGGTGGAATTGGCGCTTAGGACAGCCGTGATGCTGCCAGCGCTTGGCGCGCCTTCAATTGATGCGATGGCCTGACTCGTGGATGAAAAGCCGATGGCCGCCGCGCCGATGCCGGCAACCGTTGTGGCCGTGTTGGTTCCGCTTACCGCGCCGCCAGCCGTGGCCGAGACCGAGCCGATCAATTGTCCGGCGCGAAGCGAGGCGGACGATGCGGCTGTGTAGTCGCCCCTCGCCCCGGTCGCGGTCGCGGAGGCGGTTGCGGTTCCAGACACCCGGACGCCCGTCCCCGCGGCTGCCGAAGCAGAGGCGTGAGTCATGCCTGCGCCGGTGAGGACCAGGGTCGCGGTCGCCGATCCCGCCAGCCCGACGGCGGCGCCGAGGCCGCCGGCTCCGCCCATGGCGGCGACACTCGCCGTGATGGCCGCGCTTGTTGTGGAGCTGCGGGTGTCATCGAATGTCAGACTGGAGACCGCGTCTCCACCTTTGCCCCCCGTGCCGGTGTCGCTGTCGCCGCCGGCCCCCGCGGCGTTGGTTTGCGAGAGGGTGAGCAACCCGCCGTTGGTGTAACCTGTCACGGCGTTGAAGGCGCTGCTCGCCGCCCCCAGGCCACCGCTCGCGCCGGCCATCCCGGCGCCGCCCGCGCCGCTGATCTGGGTTGTGATGGCGCTAGCCGTGGCGCCAAGAGCCGTCGAACCAGCCGCCGCTATGGTCGGGCTGATGGCCGGGCCGGCTATGCCTCCCGACCCTCCCGATTTTCCAGCCCCGAAACCCGCGCCGCCCGCGCCGCCGGTGGCGGTGCTTGTCGCGGATGCCACCGAAAAGCCGGTCTCGTCAGACGACCAGGCGGACGCGGAGCCACCGCTACCGCCATTGTTTCCATTGGGTCCGACCGCCCCGTTCAATAGCAGGCCCGGGACGCCGCTTGCTCCGCCCATACCGCCGGTCGCGTTGGCGATGGAGGTCTTGGTCGTCGTGCCGATCGCCGTCGCATTGGCGTTGCCGCCTGGCGACCCGGCCCCCGCGGCCCCCGCGGCGTAGGGGACACCATTGAAGGAACCCGCGTTGGCGCCGTTCCCGCCCGCGCCCCCATAGCCGCCAATGGCTATCGCGCCGGTGGTTATCGCCCTTGGACTGATGTTATTGACGCTTGCCGTGGCTGCAACAGTGCCGCCACCGATACCGCCTCTGCCGTTGACGTTGGGATAGGTTCCGTCGAAACCTTTGAAACCGTT
>JAYTXV010000239.1:0-11927 GCA_043742805.1 Caulobacteraceae bacterium
GAATGACATACAGTTTGCCGTCGACATCGACGACATTGCCTTTTCTGAGTGAGCTCGCCGCAACCTTGACCATTTGAGTCCCTTTGAAGATCGGGCGTCATTATTCGATTGTCCGCAGGATCGCCAGCCGTGATCTGGCGGGGGGCGGTCAGGCGCCGGGATAGCCATGGGTCGCGCCCTCGGGATCCTCGATGCGCAGACCCTCCGCCAAGCAACCGCCGATGTAGTTCGGGCCGATCGGAACCTTGCCGTGACCGCCGGGAATATCGAGGACGTAGGTGGGCTGGCAGAGGCCCGAGAGAGAGCCGCGCAGCGTCCGCATCAGGCCCTGGCCCTCGGCGATCGAGGTGCGGAAATGGCCCGTGCCGGGCGCCAGATCACCATGGTGCAGATAGTACGGCTTGATCCGGGTCTCGACCATCCCCCGCATCAGGGCGCCCAGCACCTCGGGATCGTCATTGACCCCGGCCAACAGCACGGTCTGACCGATCATCGGCAGGCCCGCGTCTACCAGGCGAGCGCTGGCGGCGCGGGCGGCTTGTGTCAGTTCGCGCGGATGGTTGGCATGCAGGGCGATATAGACCGCCTTGCCCTCGCATTTCAGGGCTTCGACAAGCTCCTCCGTGATCGCCGCCGGATCGACGACAGGAACGCGTGTGTGGATGCGCACCACCTTCACATGGTCGATCACCGCCAACGCCGCCATCACGCCGCTCAGCCGGCGCGGTGACAGGATCAGCGGATCGCCTCCGCTGAGAATCACCTCCCAGATCGCCGGGCGGGCGGCGATATAGGCCAGGGCCGCTTGCAGGGCGGCGGACGACAGGGTTCCCGAGCCCGACGGCCCCACCACCTCGCGGCGGAAACAGAACCGGCAGTAGACCGCGCAACTGTGCGTGAGCTTGAGCAACACCCGATCGGGATAGCGGTGGATCAACCCCTCAGCCGGGCTGTGGGCGTCGTCGCCGATCGGGTCGGCAAGGTCGTCCGGCGAGGACGTCAACTCCTCGGGCCGGGGAATGAACTGGCGGGCGATCGGATCGGCGACGTCCGCCGAGTCGACCAACTCGATCATGGCCGGGGTGATCGCCACCGCATAGCGCGCGGCCACCCGCTCCAGCACGACCAGGCGATCCGGCGGGACAAGACCGGCGTCGATCAGAGCCGACGGCGCGCGGAGGGTCTTGGAGGCGGTCAATTGGCGGGTCCTTGAAGGCGCTGTCCTATGAGCCACGCCGCCCGGCCGGGCAAGTTCAGGCCCGAAACCTCTCAGCCATCGGGGTCCAGAGCACTTGGTCGATGTGATCCGCGCCAGTCGCCAGCATCACCAGCCGATCGAACCCGAGCGCGGCGCCGCTGGCCGGGGGCATATGGGCCAGGGCGGCCAGAAGATCCTCGTCGATCGGATAGCGTTCGCCATGGACGCGGAACTTTTCGTCCATCTCGATCTCGAAACGTCGCCGCTGTTCAACCGGATCTGTGAGTTCGCCGAAGCAATTGGCCAGTTCGACGCCGCAGGCATAGAGCTCGAACCGTTCGGCGACGCGGGTATCGCCTGGCGTCGGACGGGCCAGGGCTGCCTGGGAGACCGGGTATTCATAAAGGATCGTCGCCCGTTCCAAGCCCAGGAACGGATCGACCCGCTCCACGAGGACGCGGCTGAACACGTCGGTCCAGGTGTCGTCGGCGGCGACCCGCACCCCAGCCGATCCAGCCGCCGCCGCCAGGGCGGCGCGGTCGGTCTCGCCATCAGCCTGGACCGTGGCCAGGAGATCGATCCCCGCATAACGCTGAAACGCTTCGGCCACGGCGATCCGCTCCGCCGCCGCGAGGGGATCAATGGTCCGGCCCCGGAATGTCAGCCTATCCGTCCCGGCGGTTTCGGCCGCCAGCGCCAGCAGCGCCAGGCAGTCGTTCATCAGCACTTCATAGGGGGCTTCGGCGTAGTACCATTCAAGCAGAGTGAACTCGGGGCTATGCAGCGCACCGCACTCCCGATTGCGCCAAACCCGGGCGAAATCGAATATGCGCGGCTCGCCAGCCGTCAAAAGTTTCTTGCACGCGAACTCCGGCGAGGTGCGCAGATAGAGCGGCGACCGCCGGCCTTCGATGCTGATCGCCTCGGTCGCGAAGGCGTGGAGATGGGCCTCATTGCCGGGCGAAACCTGCAACGCCGCCGTCTCCACCTCGACGAAGTCCTTGGCCTCGAACCAGGCGCGGGTGGCGCGGGCGATCCGGCCCCGCGCCAGCAGGAGCGGCCGGCGATCGGCATGGATATCGGGACGCCACCAAGGTGAACGCATCTAGGCGCCCAGGACCACGGGCCGGCCGTGGGGGGTTTGGCGGTAGGCATCGGCCCAGGCCTCCTTGCGTATCGCCAGCGCTTCCGGC
Source organism: Caulobacteraceae bacterium (assembly GCA_043742805.1). Classification (GTDB taxonomy): domain Bacteria; phylum Pseudomonadota; class Alphaproteobacteria; order Caulobacterales; family Caulobacteraceae; genus Acaudatibacter. The sequence goes on from JAYTXV010000239.1 coordinate 2,392, forward strand.
TCGGCCAGACCCTGCTTCAGGGCCAGACGTTCAAGGGCGGCGAGCCACTGGTGGAAATATTGACTACCGTCATCGGGTTCTGAGCGGGCGTCCACCGCCCCGATCTCCGCGGTCAGGGCGTCCGCCCATTCGGTCCAGGTGAAGGCCCCGCGATCATGCAGGTGAACCACCAAGGCGAACGCCTCGGCCTGCCACGGCTCATCGAAGACTTGTGGGTCGATTGGGCCGGGCTCAGGCGGGTTCAAGATAACGCTCCCAAAGGTCGAGATAGACCGCGTCGCGTCGGTTAGCGTCCCGCCCCCACAGCTCGTCCGCCTCGAATCGGACCTGATAGAGCGGCTGGGGCTGTTCGCCCAGGCCGTGGGCGTTGGTGTCGGGGAATACATGGGCGCCGTGGTCGTGCGTGATCACGCCGACATGGCCCCGGACATAGCGTGGCAGGCGGGTATGGCCCGTGGGGTTGATGTTGCGCGTCCGGACCGAGGCGCCCACAGCAAAGCGGGCGGCGGCGGTAATCTTGCGGTTGGTCGGGCCACCCCGAGCCATGGCGGGCGCCACCTTTTCGGCGGTGAGCGGTGGACTTGCCTTGGCGACACCTTGGTCTGCGTGGCCAGTGGCCAGCTCTTCAGCCGTTGTCAGGCTTGTCTTGACCAGCAGGGCCTCAAGGCTGGTGATCCACTTTTCATAGTAGCTCATCCGCAGATAGTCCGGACCCGGTATCAACTCCCGCTGGTGCCGAGATGCGTCGAGATTCCAACGGCCCCAGGCTCCGACCGCCAAGGTCAAGGCCAGGGCGCGGGCCTCCCACGGTTCGTGAAATAGCAGTTCGTCCGTCGCCGGATCAATCGAACCCAGACCGTGCATGCCGCCCATATCGTGGACGCCGTTCACGCGCCCGTCCCAGGCGCGCGGGCCGGGGCGACCCCGATCATCGAATCGCGGCTGACCAGCTCGGCCAGAGCCTGCTCGCTCCAGCCCTCTGTCCCAACGGGGCGCTCGGGGATTACCAGGTAGCGGATCTCGGCGGTAGAATCCCAGACCCGAACCTCTGCCTCGTCCGGGACGGTGAGCCCGAACTCGGCCATCACCCCGCGCGGATCGATCACCGCCCGGGAGCGATACGGCGAGGATTTGTACCAGACCGGCGGCAGGCCCAGCACCGACCACGGGTAGCAGGAGCAAAGAGTGCAGACGACGAGGTTGTGAACTTCAGCGGTGTTTTCCACCGCCACCATATGCTCGCCCTGGCGCCCGCCGTAACCGAGTTCGGCGATGGCGGTGGTGGCGTCGGCCCTCAGGCGCTCAAGATAGGCCAGATCGCTCCACGCCCGGGCGACGACGCGGGCGCCGTTGCGCGGCCCGACCTTGTGCTCATAGGTGTCGATGATGGCGTCGAGGGCGGCAGGGTCGACTAGCCCCTTCTCGACCAGCAACGATTCCAGCGCCTTGACCCGCAGCGCCATGTCCGAGGGCGGCTCCTGGTGGTGGTCGTGATGGTCATGAGCCAAGATCGTCTCCTTATCTGGTTCGGGTCGCCGCGAGCGGCCCGCCGTCGCCAAAGGCGAGGACGGCGAACCGTTCGCCCATCCGGATCAGGCCAGCGGCATTTGGGTGCAGGCCGTCGGGCAGGTCAGGGAGATCGGCTTCATCGAACAGCTTAAGTCCATCCATATAGTGAAGGTTTCGATCTCCAGCCGCGGCGCGTCGCTCAACGATGGACCCCAGCAGCAAGCGGATTCGTCGGGCGGTCAGCGCGCCCTGGGCAAGCGCGTCCGGCCGGTCGACGACATAGATCGACTGGCCATTGTTCAAAGTCGGACCTGGATGGTCTTCGACGGCGGGGCAGAGAATGGGCGAGACGACCAGGATCGGCGTCTCCGGCTTGGCCTCGCGGATGGTGTCGAGGAAGCTGTGGACCGAGGCGATGAACACGCGCTCGCGCATGGAATCACTATTGAGCAGATTGATGCCGAGCTTGAGGCTGATCAGATCGACATCGGCGTCACGCAGCGTGCGGGCGACCATGCCGTCGAGGTGGCACTGTCCTCCAAAACCAAGCGACACCAGATCGACGCCGGCGGTCCGGGCGGCGACGCCGGGCCAGGTTTCCGACGGGCCGTCGGCCTCCATGCCGTGGCTGATCGAGCTGCCGTAATGCGCCCAGCGTCGGCGGCCGGATGGCGTGGGGGGCAACAGTTGGGCGTCCAGCCGCAGGGCGCGAAGCTCCACGGTCGCCGATTGCGGCAGCCAGAGTTCGAGGGTTTTGGCGCCCCGCGGCAAATCATCGAACACCAGGATGGAAGGCTCGCCGGGCCCGATCGTGAAAGCGGGCGGCCTGGCGGCATTGTCGATCACCACGGTCTGCCCGGCGACCGCGTGAACGCGCCGCGTCAAAGCTCCGCCCACGAACAGATCGAAGGCGACGGGCCGACGCGGCGCCCCCTTGAATTGCAGGCCACGCTCCAGGACCTCAAGTTCCAGGCGCCGGGCCTCGGTACGAAGCACGATCCGCACGCCGGAAGGCATGGAGACCATCATGCCCATGGCGGGCTCCGGCATCTGGGCCTCGGTCCAGGCGGGAAGACGCCGGGGCAGGATGCCGTTCGGCGTCGGCTTAAGGTGGAACGCCCCCCGGATCGACAACGCCGGATCGTCCCAGGCGACGCTGGTGAGGCTATCGGTCGGCATTGGCGCTCCTTCCCCAGTCGCCTGGCATGTCCGGCCAGCGGCCGATTCCGCCGCCATCCACCAGCATGCCGGTCAGGGTACGATCCAGGTGCCGCCCGCGCCACGTCAAAAGCGCCTGGGCCTGTTCGAGAACCCGCGCCGGGTCAGTCTGAAGCGTGCGCCAAGTGGGATCGGCGGCCACGTCGAAAGCCAGCCACGATCCGTCGCCGAAGTGGACATAGGCGCCGGTTTCGTCCCGGCGGACGGCCAGGTTCTGGCGCTCCAGGCGCCGGTCCCAGGGCCAATCACTTGGACCGCCGGAGATCAGGCTGGCTCTCCAGTCCCACTCCCAATGCGCGGCGTCCCGCCACCAGGGCGGCGCTTCTCCGTTCAGGAACGGTGTCAGCGGCAGGCCGTCGCACTGGTCCGGGACAGCTATTCCCATCGCCTCGCAGAGGGTCGGGAAGATGTCGATATTCTCAGTGAAGCGCTCGACCACCGACCCTCGCGCGCCGCCGGGCCGGGGATCGCGGGCGAGACCGAGGATATGATAGCTCTGCTCGAAAAAGCCGCCCTTCTGTATCAGGCCGTGATCGCCCAACTGCTCACCGTGGTCAGCGGTGACGACAATGAAGGTGTCATCCCATTCGCCCCGCCCTTCCAGGGCGGCCCAGACCCGGCCAAGCTGATGGTCGGCTTCGCTGACCATTCCGTAGTATTGCGTCAGCAGCGCGCGCATCGCCGCCGGGTCGTCCGGCGCCCTCATTTTCGGATGGCGCGTCAGGCCGTCATGCAACCGATGCCGCGTCGCCACCGGGGCGATCGGCGCGGGCATGTCGTCCGGATCGTACATCGTCGAGAAATGGCCGGCGGCGGCATAGGGCGGGTGCGGGCGAAGCTGGCTCAGATGAGCGAACCAAGGCGCCTCCTGGCAATCCAGCCAAGCCAGAAAGCCATCGGTGAGAAAGGCCGACATGCTGTGTTCGGCGGGCCGGCCCGGCTCGCCCTCCAGCACCGCGCGCGGACTGGCTGGTATCTGGTGGCCGAGGTCGCGAAGCCAGTCCATCCATGGAGCTGGGTCACCCTCGGCCAGCCGCACGCCGAACTCGAACCCAGGCAGGATTTCCTCGTAGGTCAGCAGTCGCGGATCATCAGGCCCGGTGGTCACGCGCGGATCGATGCTCTGGTCGGTATAGCCGAACAAAGTCGGTTGGTAGCCGGCCCGGCGGGCCGCCCAGGCGATGTTGTCGAAGCGGCGATCAAGCGGCGTGCCGTTGCCGACCACCCGGTGGTTCATCTGGTAGAGGCCAGTATACAGGCTCGCCCGCCCCGGGGCGCACGGAGCCGCCTGACTATAATGCCGCGACAGCCGAACCCCTTCGCGCGCCAATCGATCAAGACTGGGAGTTTTGACCACCGGATGGCCGGCAGCGGACAGGCAATCGCCGCGAAACTGGTCCAGGGTGATCAGCAGGATGTTCATGCGGCGGGCGCCTCAGGCAGTTCGTTCATTAGCTCCCCGTATGTCCGCAATGGAAGCGCGAACGAGTAGGGTGAAAGACATGGCGCGGTCGATCATCTTCTCTGACGCGGTATTCGCCCCGCTGGGGGCCGGCAGGCGGTGGACACCTTCCACGCCCGGGGCCCGACCCACGGCCGAGTCTGCGAAGGCCCGCCCGGCGTTCGCGAGGGCATGAGCCCGGTGTTCTACGCCGCCTATGTCCGCGACCTCGACAGCGCCAAGCTCTGCGCCTCCGTGCGCAAGTGATCAGCCCGCCAGCGATGCGCCCAAGGGTGATGATAAGGCCCATCGGCTAACGGCGTCTATCAGCTCAAGGGGAACGATCGGCTTGCTGATATGATCGTCAAAAAGTCTCCGGGTTTCGCTCCGCGAGTTCCCGTCAGCCATCTCGGCCGTGAAGGCCAGTATCGGAATCGACTCATTCGGCCCCCCGCCGGTTCGAATCCTCAACGCCGCTTGCGGCCCATCCATCCCTGGCATGCGCACATCCATCAGAATCAAATCGAACGACGCTTCATTGGCGAGCCGCACGGCGTCCTCGCCGTTGACGGCATCGGTCAGTTTAACGTCATATCGAGCCAACATCAGGCGTACCAACTCACGATTGATGGCGCTATCGTCGGCGACCAGTATGCGTAGTCCCTCAAGCCTTTGGGGGTCGATCAGCTGTACGGCGGCTTGCACGTCGGTATCTTCGGCCACGACGGCGCATGGAAGTTCGAACCAGAAACAGGCGCCTTGGCCCTCCTGACTCGACACCCCGATCTCACCGCCCATGGCCTCCGCGAGACCCTTGCATATCGCAAGGCCGAGCCCGGTTCCCCCAGAGGTGCGGGTCGTCGACGCGTCAACCTGAGAGAACCGCTTGAACAGACGGTCGAGGCGGTCGGACGGAATACCGGGTCCCGTATCAATGACCTCGCAACGCAGACGGCTTGCTTCGGGGTCATAGCCCGCTCGAAGGGTGACACTCCCCGTCATTGTGAATTTCACCCCGTTGCTGGTCAGGTTCAGCACGATCTGACGCAGACGCGTATTGTCGACCAGCAACACCGATGGCAGATCGTCCGACGCCACAAAACTCAATTGGAGCTGCTTTTCGGCGGCTTGAGGCTCCAGCAGTTCAAACGCCTCTCGGAGAAGGGACTTTATAACGGTTGGCCGCGGTTCGATTTCGAACTGACCGGACTCCAACTTGGAGAAGTCCAGAATGTCGTTGACAATCGCCAGCAGCGTCTGACTTGAACTGGTCACGCGATCGGCCGCCCGGCGACCTTGATCGGTAAGCTCTGGCTCACGCGCCAGGATTGACGAAAACCCCAGAATACTGGTCAGCGGCGTTCGCAATTCGTGGCTCATATTGGACAGGAATTCGGATTTCACTATCACCGCGGCCTCGGCGACCGCCATCGCCTGCTCCAGCGCCGCCTCCATGACCTTGCGTTTTGAGATATCCCGAAACACGTCGGTTATGGCGAAGGCTTTTCCGGTAGCAGGGTTTCGGGCCACGGTCGGGCGAGACTCGACCCATATGACCTGGCCATCCTTGCAGATGTGACGATACTCGATCGGGGGGCTGTTCGGCGTCAGGATAGAAGTGCGGATTTCCTCGGCGACACGCTCCCTGTCGGCCGGGTGAACAAAGTCGATCGCCATCGTGCCGATGACTTCGTCGGCGCTGAAGCCTGTCATCGTGGTAACCGCCGGCGAAACGTAGCGGAATCGTCCGTCGAGACCGACATCCGTCACGATGTCGCCGACGTTGTCGGCGAGCAGGCGATACTTTGCCTCGCTTTCGGCGATTCGACGATCCGCCTCGGTTTGTCGCGTGATGTCGAGCATGGTTCCGACAAGAGCGGACAGCTCACCCGCCTCATTCTTCTCGACTGTCGTATAGCCCACGACCCAGCGGGCGGCCCCGTCGGGGCGGACGATCCGGATGATCGGCCGCTCTTCGACACTCTCGCCGAGAAGGTCGCGATCGAGACGGTCCTGGGCCACGGCGCGATCATCGTCGTGGGTCATCGCCATGATCGTATCGGCGTCGAGGGGTGAGCCCGGCTCCATCCCGTAAATGACGTACATGTGTTCGGACCAGATCAGGTTGCCAGCGGGAAACTCGACACGCCAATGGCCAAGGCCGGCAGCTTTTTCGGCGACGACCGCGCGCCGGGCTTTTTCCTCGGCGTCGCGGCGCGCCTGATCGGTCTCCGCGAGCGCGCGGACATGTTCCGTGACGTCCTGAAAAACTCCAAATACGCTGGACGTCTTGCCCAGCGGCGACAGCTGGCAGGTCGCCTTACAAACCACATGGCGAAGCTCGCCGTCCGCCCGTATCAGGTGGAGTTGGAAGGCGAAATCTTCCTGGTCAGTCGCTGCCCTGGCCATCAACGTTGTCACGGTTTTCCGGTCGTCCGGATGGTAGAATGCGATGCCGCTAGTGAGGTTGAGGTCGAACGTCGCCCGGTCCACGCCATGGATGCGATAGACCTCATCCGACCAGGTCACTTTGGACTGTGAGAGTTCGATGGACCAGCGGCCCACCCCCGACATCTCTTCCGCCAAATCGAGGAGTCGCCGCTGTTCGGCGACCGCCAGTCGGCTCTTGCCAAGTTCGAGTTCGTCGACGACGATTCGGGCGAGGGTGCGCAGACGCCCGAGGCTGGCTTCGCTCGGTCGGGCTCTGGGGACCCGATCAATGACGCAGAGCGTACCCAGGTTGTGTCCCGAAGGGGTGGTCAGCGGCGCCCCCGCGTAGAACCGAATGTTAGCCTCGCCAGTCACCAGCGGGTTGCTTGAAAACCTAGGATCGACGGTGGCGTCTTCGACGACCAGGGTGTCTCCGACGTCCAGCCTGATGGCGTGGTCGCAGAACGCCCATTCGCGAGGCGCTTGACTGGCCTTGGTTCCGACCCGTGACTTGAACCACTGGCGGTCAGTGTCGATCAGCGACACCAGCGCGATCGGAGCCTCGAACAGTTCCGCCGCGAGAGCGGTCAGTCGATCGAAGCGGTCATCGGGCGCCGTGTCCAACACCGCATACTGGCGCAGCACCGCAATTCGGTCATTTTCCGAATCGTCCATGAGTCACGTCATTTCGACTACAGATTTACAGCAAGTAACATTTTATTACTAATGATACCCCGTAAACGCCAGTGATTTCCGTGTGCTGAAATGTCGCAGTCTTACAGGGCGCGCTGCAGTTCCGCATTGATCCTGAAACTGACATTTGCCGCGGCGTCCAAGGCGAGGGGCAAAATCGACGCCAGCGCAGGCCGTTCGGCCGTTTGCTCGATCTCCCGGCAGATCAGCGCCAAATCGCCAAAGCCCAGGGCGGCCGCGGCATCACCCAGGGCGTGGGCCTGCCGGCGAACATCAGCCGCGTCGCTTGGCTTACAGGCCTGGAAGGCAATGATCTGGTCCCGCAGCATGCGCAGAAGGCCACAGACCGCCTCCCGGCCCGCGTGTAGCTCAAAAGCGGCCAACACTTCGTTCGGAGGTGCGGGTGGCGGCGCCAGGCGCCGTACAGCCGCGCTAAGGCTTTCTGGCGTGAACGGCTTTGTGAGATAAGCCGTCATTCCGGCGTCGAGACACCGCTTGATCTGATCTGGAAGAATGTTGGCCGAGAACGCCAGGATCGGCAGGCGCTCATATCGGCCGCCGAGCGCACGGATGGCTTTCGTCGACTCGAGACCGTCCATGCCGGGCATCCGCGTGTCCATGATCACCAGGTCATAGTCAGTCGAACGCACGGCCGCGACGGCCTCGAAACCATCGTCGACCGTATCGATCTGATAACCATGAGGCTCCAGAAACACCCGGATGAGCTCTCGATTGAGTTCATCGTCTTCAGCCACCAGAACTTTCGCAGCCACCGGAATCCTCATCCGAAATTAAGGAAGTCTGGACTGGCGCCGATCGGCGGCGCGGCCCGCAGAGTGGCCAGATCGGGGGTTGGTCGCGCGGTGGCCGGGTCGGCCGCGAGCAGGGTTTCGAGGGCCGCCGCCACCGCCAGCACCCGCGCGTCGCCGCCCCGGGGCCCGACGATTTGCAGACCGAACGGCAAGCCTGCGCGGTCGAGCCCGACCGGCAGGCAGATCGCCGGATGCCCGACCAGGCTGACCGCGTAGGCCATGGCCAGCCAATGGAAATAGCTCCGGGTCGGCCGACCATCGATCTCGCCCGGATAAATCTGGGACCACGGCCTGGGGCTTAGGGTGATGGCCGGGGTGACGATCACGTCGTAGTCGCGGAAGAACGCCTGCCACCGCCGGTAGATCGTGGTTTGCGTGACCTCCGCTTTGGCGACATCCAGGGCCGAATAGCCCAGGCCCTCGGCGACATTGGCGTGAATGTTTGGCCCGACAATTTGCGGGTGGCTGAGCACTTTCTCATGATGAGCCGCGAGGAAGCCAACGGCGCGCAGCACCTCGAAAGCCCGGTCGGTTCCCGCGCAATCGGGCGTGGCGCCCTCCGCGCGGGCGAAGACGTGGCGGAACCTCGCGATCTTTTCCGCGAAAACTTCCCGGACATGCAGCTCGGTTGGGGCGAAACCGAAGTCCGGGGTAAAGGCGACGCGCAAGGACGCTAGGTCCACCGGCGTCGGCCGCGCAAAATCCTCCGGCCGCCGCACGCTCAGCCCCCAGATGGTGGTCGCCAGCGGGTCATCGGCGCGGTCGGCGACCATGGCCGCCAGCATCAGGCAGGCGTCGGGTACGGTCCGGGCCATCGGCCCCAGCACCGATAGAGGCGACCAGCCTCGCAGGCCGCGTTCGGTCGGCACAAGGCCTGGTGTCGGCCGAAAGCCGACCACGCCGCAGAATGCGGCGGGGTTGCGCAGGCTGCCCCCCATGTCCGACCCCGTGGCGATGGGAATCATGCCCGTGGCCAGCGCCACCGCCGAACCGCCCGACGAGCCCGCCGACGACCGCGTGGGATCGAACGGATTGCCCGTGGCGCCGTGAACCCGGTTGCGGGTGTTGGCCCCGGCGCCGAATTCGGGAGTGTTGGTCTTGCCGATCACGATGGCGCCGGCGCGCTTCAGGTCGGCCACCACGTCGCCGTCGCGCGCCGGAATGTTGCCTTCGAACATCTCGCTGCCGAAGGTCGTGCGAATCCCGGCCGTCTCGTCCAGGTCCTTCACGCCGAGTGGCAGGCCGTGGAGAAGTCCCAGCGCGTCGCCCCGCGCCACCGCTGCGTCGGCGTCGCGGGCTGCGAGCCGCGCCCGGTCGAAATCCCGGGTGACGAGAGCATTGACCGCGTGATCGACGGCCTCGACCCGGGCGATGCAGCTCTCCAGCAATGCGGTCGGCGCCAGGGAGCCCTCGCCGATCCGGCGGCGCGCCTC
>JAYTXV010000240.1:0-15237 GCA_043742805.1 Caulobacteraceae bacterium
GAAAAGCCGACCTTCACCAAACCGGCCCCGAACGACCTGCGCCTGAAGATCAGTTCCGAGTGCGACTTTCTGGTCGAAGCCCTCGCCGATTGAGGATCATGCACGACGTGCAGTCTGCACGACACCGTATGGTTCGAAATCCAGGGGCTTCCCGCAGTCTCCATCGCTTCCAGTGAGTTCGACGAGGCCGCTCGGGTTCAGCGCAAGGCGCTGGGCATGGAGGGCGCGCGCTACGTGCTGGTCGATCACCCGATCCAGGACGCCACCGACGAGGAGATGCGTGGCAAGGCCCGCGCGGTGCTTGAGGCGGTTATCCAGTCGCTGACCGTCTGATCGCCGCCGCCAGGGCCGGCAGGTCACCGTCCTCGACAGTGCGCATATCGAGCAGCACCCGGTCGCGCTCGATACGGCCGACCACGGGTTGAGACCCGGTGCGCAGGCGCGTCGCCAACGCTTCCGCGCCCAGATGATCCGATCGAAGGCCGAGCGCGCGGCTTGGCAGGGCATGCATAGGCATGGCGCCGCCGCCAGCATAGCTGCTGGTCTCCACGACCTCGGCGTCGAGAACGCCTAGATCAGCGATCAGCACCCTCAGGGCCTCGGCACGCGCCTCGATGTCGGCGACCGATTGAGTCAGCATCCGCAGCACCGGCACGCGCGCCGTCGGATCGGACGGCGACCGGTAAAGCCGCAAGGTTGCGGCCAGCGCCGCGAGGGAGAGCTTATCCAGGCGCAGGGCCCGGGCTAGCGGATGGCCGGCGAGCCGGTCGACCAGCGCGCGCCGCCCGGCGATGACGCCCGCCTGGGGGCCTCCAAGCAGCTTGTCGCCGCTGAACATCACCAGATCGACGCCGGCGCGCAGGCTGTCCCGCACCATCGGTTCGCCGACGATCCCGAACGGCTCCAGATCCACCAAAGCGCCGCCGCCCAGGTCCTCGACCAGCAGCAGGCCCCGCGCATGGGCGAACGCGGCCAGTTCGCCCAGCGCCGGCGCGCTGGTGAAACCGGTGATCCGGAAGTTGCTGGGATGGGTGCGCAGAATGACCCGCGCCTCCGGATGATCGCCGGCCGCCTGTTCATAGTCGCGCAGGTGGGTGCGGTTGGTGCTTCCGACCTCGACCAGGCGCGCGCCGCTCTGGATCACGATATCGGGCACCCGAAACCCGCCGCCGATCTCGATCATCTCTCCGCGCGAGACGATCACCGGCGTTCCGGCCGCCAGGGCCGCCAGGGCCAGCAGCACCCCGCCGGCGCCGTTATTGACCGCCAGCCCGGCCTCGGCCTCGGCGACCTCGGCGATCAAGGCGTCGAGGTGATCGTGGCGCGATGCGCGGCGACCGCTGTGCAGATCGAGTTCCAGATTGCCGTAGCCTGCCGCGGCGGTGATGGCGGCGACGGCCTCCGGCGCCAAAGGCGCGCGGCCGAGATTGGTGTGGATCACCACCCCCGTGGCGTTGATGACGCCGAACAGGCTCGGCCGGGCCTTGTCCGACAGCCGTCGGCCCGCCTCGTCCAGTACCGCCGCCGTGGTCGGAGCGTTGGAACCGTCGGCCGCCAGACCCACCCTGGCCTCGGCCACGAGGACGCGCACCGTATCGGCCAGAGCCCTGGGTCCGAAACGCACGGTCAGACTCCGGGCCGCTGGATCGGCGCAGATCGTTCCCACGGCCGGCAGTCGCCGGCGCGGATCGCGATCGCCCGACTGGAGATTCCGGCGCGCTATGATTCGGCTCCCTTCAACGTCAAGGCGCGTTCAGCCGGCGCCGGGAAGTCAGGCTGTCAGAAACCGGCCGCGAGTTCCAGCCCGAGCATAGGTCCGGGTGCAACCGGTCCAAACCAGAACACGCTTGCGTCCAAGGTGCTGGCGCCGCCCAGGGTCAGCTTGGTGTCCCAGGGCAGGTCGTAATAGACCTCGGCGAAGGTGGCGAACGACTTGCCTCTCTGGGCCGCCTGCAAGTGCTGGATCGACGTCCCGGCGAAGCTGATGTCCCGCAGATTGAAGTGGTAGTGACTGTGTCGGGCCCCCGATTGTGGAGCGTCTCCGCTGCGGATCGTGCCAGGCGGAATACTCTAAATTGCGGTCCAGTCCTGACGCCGGGCCCAGGTTTCCAGAAGGGTGGGGACGATCGGCAGCCTCGCCAGGGACGCCGCCATGTCGACCACCAGCGGCGAGATGGTTTGGGCGTTGTACCAGCGGTAGAATTGCGCCATGCGGTCGTACATCGAGTGGGGTGTCACAGTCGGCGATCCCGTCACCAGCAGGCTCATCTTGGAGGCGAAATCATCTGGGGTCAGGCTCTGGAACCGGATGGTCCGGCCGGCGGCGGCGGACAGCCGCTCGGCCACCTCCGCTCCCACCAGGGTCTCCGGCCCGCCCACCAGCACCTTCGCGGCGGTGAGTTCATCGCGGCCAAGGGCCACCGCCATATAGGCCGAAACGTCCTCCAGGCAGATCCAGTTGATCTTCAGGGTCGGGGCGGCCGGATAGGCGAAGACGCCGTTGTTGACGATCGAGGGCTTCGACCAGACGCGGATCATATTGTCCATGAACACCACAGGCCGAACCACCACATAGGCCGCGCCGCTATCGGCTACGGCTTTCTCGATGTCGCGCCGGCCGTCGTGAGCCGACAGACCCAGGTCGTGATCGGCCACGAAACAACTGGTGTTGAAGACGATCTTGGCAAGGCCCGCTTGCCGGGCGGCCGCGCCGATCCTTCGCCCGAACCCCGCCGCCCGGGCGCGATCGAATTCGAACGGCAGGTGCATGGCCAGGGCGTCCTGGCCGTCGAAGGCCCGCGCCAGGGTTTCTTGGTCCTCGATATCAGCATGCACGGTGGGAATGGCCGCGTGTCGGGTGTCCTTCAGGGCGTCGGCGCGCCGCACGCCGGCGGTCGGCGAGAAACCCGCCTTCAGCAGGGCGTCCAGCAAGGGCGCTCCCTGATCGCCGGACGCGCCGAGCACGAGCACTTTCTTGATCGCGGTCATGGCGTTGTTGTCTCTTAAGCCGTGGGAAGGGGCTGGTTGACGCGCCGCGCCGCGTGGCGCCCGGCGATACAACCGAAGGTGAGGGCCGGGCCCAGCGTGCCACCGGCGCCGGCGTAAACCGGGCCGGTCGGCGCGGCCATGACATTGCCCGCCGCGTAGAGGCCCGCGATCGGCTCGCCATCCGGGTCCAGGGCCCGACCGAGGGCGTCAGTGCGCACCCCGCCATTGGTGCCCAGGGCGCCGATGGTGATCGGCACGGCGTAATAGGGCGGCGTTTCCAGCGCCCCAAGGGTCGCGGCCACACCGGGACGCGAACGATCGCCATAAAAACTGTCATAGGCGCTTTGGCCGCGCTGGAAATCGGCGTCAAAACCAGCGGCGGCCTGGGCGTTGAAGCGCGTCACCGCCGCCATCAGGCCAGGGCCGTCGCAACCGATGGTCGCCGCCAGAGCGGCCAGGGTCGGCGCGCGGGCGATCCAGTCGGGGGCGTCCGGACCCGGGGGCGCGGAGCCCACCGCATAACGGCTCTTGTAGGCGCCGTCGAAGATCAGCCAGGCGGGCAGATTGACCCAGGAATAGGTGTTGGGGTCAAAAGCGTGGAAGGCTCCGGCCAGAGCCGAATAGTTGGTGGCCTCGTTGCAGAACCGCTCGCCCCGCCGGTTGACCATTATAGCACCGGGCAAGGTCCGCTCGATCAACACCGGCGAGGACCGCGGCTCGCCGGTCGGCCAGGTGTCCGCGCCGGTCAGCGTGGGCGCCCACCAGGCACTGGTCATGTTGGCGAGTCCCGCCCCGACCCGCTGGGCCAGCCTCAGCCCGTCGCCGGTGGCGCGCGGCGGCGAGGCGGGATGAGTCAGCGGGCCGCGCAGGAAGGCGGCGGTCATCTCGCGGTTCCACTCGAATCCGCCAGTGGCGAGCACAACGCCGCGCCGGGCGGTCAGTCGCCTGGATGTCCCCTGGATCTCGATCTCCACGCCGGTCACGGCGTCGCCTTGAGTGATCAGCCGACGGGCGGCCGTGTTCAGCAGAGGGCGGATGCCGCGCTCCAGGCAGCCGGCCAGGAGCGCGCCGACGATCGACTGGCCAAAGCCGCGAAGATCGGCCGCTATGCGCTCGGCGAACACCGCCGGCGCCGGTAGTGCGGTCGCGCCGCCCAATGGCGTTTCGCGCAGCATCAGGCGTGAGACCGGCCCGGCGGTGAAAACCGTGTCGCGCCAGGCGCCCAGGCGATTGAAGTCGAACAGGTCGGCGTCCAGGGCCCGGCCGCCCGTCGCCCGCGCGCCGGGTCGGTCCAGATAATAGTCGGGATAGCCCTCGAGCACTCCCAGTCTGAGAGGCGTAGCGGCCTCCAGCCAAGCGATCGCCGACCCTGCCTCCTCGACGAAGGCCCTTAGTACCGGTTCGTCAAGGGTGTCACTCAGGGCGTGGAAATAGGCCAGGGCTGCGGCCTTATCAGCCTCCGGATCGACGCCGGTCATGTGATGGTTGGCCGGGGCCCAGACGACACCGCCGGAAATGGCGGTGGTTCCACCAACCGTGTCGGCCTTGTCGAGGATCACGACCGACGCGCCGGCGTCGTGGGCGGCGATCGCCGCCGCCAGACCGCTGGCGCCGGTTCCGATAACCACAACGTCGAAGGTGGTCTCCACGTCTCCGATCCTCCCCAAAACGCCTGTTGGCGCGACGGCTGCAACAATGCTGTGATGGCTGGCCCAGAAACAACTGGCTGAAACGGGAGGCTCCAGGGAGCATGGACACCGCGTTGCGCATCGTCAGCCGCATGGAGGTCCACGACTGGCGCCGCCACCAGGAACCCGCCGACCCTGTCTACCGGCGCGGCGCCGTGCCTTCCTCGCCGTGAAAAGATTTTGTCGGCCGGGAATTCATGTAATCGAGCTCAAAACAGAGGAAACGCCAGATGCTCTACGAAGTGCGCAGCTACCATTTTCAGCCCGATCTGCTGGAAGCCTATAAGGCCTGGGCCAAGACCGAAGCGATCCCCTATCTGGGTGGCAAGATGGAGGTGCTGGGCTTCTGGGTGAACACCGCCGACGCGCCGGAGATCAATGGCGAACCGATGGACAAGCTCGGCCCCGCCAATGTGACATGGATTATCAAGTGGCGAGATCTGGAACATCGCAACACCGACCTGCCGGCGGCTCTGTCGTCGCCTGAATGGGTGGATCTGTTCTCCCGCGTGCCCGGGGGCATGGCGAGCTATCTTCGCACCGAGGCGAAGTTCACCGAAGCCTTGATGTGATCGTTCCGCGCCGGGCTTGACTTCCCTGGGCGAAACCGGCGGATCATCGGATTGTAACTTGCACGCGGCGACACCCGAAGACGAGACGACCATGGCCTATGATATGACGCCCGAAGACTTCCGCGCCGAGGCGTGCGGCTGGCTGGAGGCGAACTTCCCCGCCAGCTTGAGCGGCAAGGCCGGGGCGATGATGGCGCGGATGGACGGCGGCGAACTCGACGCCGACATGCTGTCCTGGAAAACGGCCATGGGCGCGAAGGGCTGGGGAACCCCGACCTGGCCGGCTCAATACGGCGGCGGCGGACTTACGGCTGACCAAGCCCAGGTGCTGGCGCGGGAAATGGCCAAGATCGGCGCCTTCAACCCGCTGGTCCACGGCATGGGCGTGACCATGATCGGCCCGACGATCATGGACTATGGGACCGAGTCCCAGAAACAGCAGCACCTGCCGCCTATCGTCCGCGGCGACGTGCGCTGGTGCGTCGGTTATTCGGAACCCAACGCGGGGTCAGACTTGGCGTCGCTGCAGACCAAGTGCGTGGACGCCGGCGACCATTGGGTGGTTAACGGCCAGAAGGTGTGGACCTCGGGCGCCCAGTGGGGCGACTGGTGCGGCACGCTGGTGCGCACTGATCCCACGGCCAAGAAGCACGAGGGCATCAGCTTCCTGCTGATCGATATGCGCCAGCCCAGCGTCGAGCCCCGGCCGATCAAGCTGATCGCCGGCGCGTCGCCGTTCTGCGAGACCTTTTTCACCGACACCCGCGTGGCCAAGGACGGCCTGCTGGGCGAGATCAATAAGGGCTGGACGGTCGGCAAGCGGCTCTTGCAGCACGAACGTTCCAGCCAGACCGGCGCCGCGGGCGGCGGACGGGTCACGCCGATGAACGAGGTCGCCAGGCACTATCTCAAGGTGAACAGCAACGGCCATCTGACCGACGACGATACGCGCACAAGGCTGACCGGCCACCTGATGGACACCAAGGCCCACAATCTGACCCTCAGCCGGGCCATGGCCGAGGCGAAGGGGAACGCCGGGCCGAGCAACGCGGCCTCCGTGCTGAAGAACTCGGCGACCAACGTCGCCCAGACCCGGGCCGAGCTGACCCTGGAGGTCATGGGCGCCCAGGGCCTTGGCTGGGAGGGCGACGCCTTCGCTCCCGAAGAGCAGGAGGCGGTGCGGGCGTGGCTGTTCGGCAAGGCGATGTCGATCTATGGCGGATCGTCGGAAATCCAGAACAACATCATCTCCAAACGAATCCTCGGCCTGCCCGACACCACCCAATCGACCTGAGCCGGCTTGTCATGACCCTCCTGAACTACCTGTCCCGAACGGTGCTTGCCGTCCTGGCGCTCGGCCTAGCCATGGCCGCGTCGGGGCCGTCGACGGCGCAACCGACCGCGCCGGCCACAAGGACGATCGGCTTCATGACCGATTTCGCCCTGACCGACGATTCGGTGGCGATCTGCAAGGCGGTAATGGAGGGCGTGGCGCCCGGGGTTCATATCCTCGACATCACCCATGTGGTGGAGCCCTACAATATCGCCGAGGCGGCCCGCTATCTGGCTGGCGCCGCGCCATATTTCCCCAAGGACGCCGTGTTCATCGTGGTGGTGGATCCGGGTGTCGGCTCAACGCGCAAAGCGATCATCGCCGAGTCCGGACGCGGGCAATATTTCGTGCTGCCCGACAACGGCATCCTGACCCTGGTGCAGGATCAGTCGGGCCTTATGGGCGCGCGGGAGATAACCAATCCCGCCTGGATGATCGGCGCCAAGACGTCGTCCACCTTTCATGGCCGGGACATCTTCTCACCCACCGCCGCGCACTTGGCCCGGGGCGATGACTGGACTGACGCCGGACCCGCCGTCGACATCGCCAAGCTGGTGCGGCTGGATCTCAAGACCGCGACCCTGACCGACCGAGGCGTCACCGCGCAGGTGATAGGAACCGACGGTCCGTATGGCAATCTGATCTTCAACCTGCCGTCGGAGACCTTTGCCAAGGCCGGCTACGTCCTGGGCGACACGGTTGCCTTGACGCTCGACGGCAAACCCTATCGAGTTCCGTTCGTCCGGACCTTCAGCGACGTCCCCATCAGCCAGCCGCTGCTCTACATCGACTCCCGCGGCCGCCTGAGCCTGGGCCTGAACCAGCGCAACTTCGCCGAGACCTACAAGGTCCCCGACGGGTCGGACCTGAACATCCCGCGAAAACCGTGATCCGCACCCGGTTCACCGACACCTTCGGACTACGCCACCCGATCGTCTGCGCGCCGATGGCTCTGGTCACTGGGGGACGGCTGGCCAGAGCCGTATCCCAGGCCGGTGGCCTGGGCGTCGTCGGTGGCGGCTACGCCGGCATCCTGAGTGATGAACCCGATCTGGCGACCGAGCTGACCCTGGCGTGCAAGGAAGTGTTCGGCGTCGGGTTCATCACCTGGGCCCTTGAGCGCGCGCCGGAACGCCTGGATCAGGCGCTCTCGTTCGGCCCGTGCTGTGTGTTCCTGTCGTTCGGCGATCCCAGGCCGTTCGCGCCGAAAATCCGAGCGGCAGGCGCCAAACTGATCTGCCAGGCCCAGACCCTGCGCCACGTCGACGAGGCGATGGACGCCGGGGCCGACGTGATCGTCGCCCAGGGGGCTGAGGCCGGGGGTCATGGCGGCGCGCGCTCCACCCTGCCCTTCGTGCCCGAGGCGGCCGATCACATCGCCCGCCGTTCGCCCGACACCCTGTTGCTGGCGGCCGGCGGCGTCGCCGATGGCCGGGGGCTGGCGGCGGCGCTGATGCTGGGCGCCGACGGGGTGGTGGTGGGCACGCGCTTCTGGGCCTCGGCCGAAGCCCTGACCCCGGCGGCGGCCACCGACCTGGCCGCGCGGTCGACGGGCGACGACACCCGCCGGACCAGCGCGGTCGACGCATTACGCGGCCTGACGTGGCCGGACGAGTTCTCCTTCCGGATATTGAAGAACGAGTTGACCGAAGCCTGGGCAGGTCGCGAGGCCGAGGCCCACGCGGCCTTCGGGTCGCTAAAGGCGCGCTACGACGACGCCAGGGCCCGCGGCGACCTCACCATTGCCGCCGCGGTGGCCGGCGAGGCAATCGGCCTGATCCGTGACCGGCCCGCGGCCGGTGACATAGTCGAGGCCATGGCGCGCGAAGCCTGGATACGCCTGTCCACGGCCCCCACAAGGTATTCGCGGCCCGGTAACTGGCCGGCCACGCAAAATCGTTAGGGGCGCGAGGCGGATATCCTGAAGGCGACGGCGACCATCACTGCCGGGCGTGTCACGCAACAGCGCTAGCGGCGCCCCAATAGTTATAGCCGGCCCACCCGGGTGTGCCCGGTAGATACATGGTTTCGAGGCGGTCGATCTGGAAACCAGCGCCCCGGATCAGGGCTGGGATATCGCGCGTGAGATGACAGCCGCCGGCGATCCGTTTCCAGATCGGCTCGATGCGGGCCTGGGTCTTGCGAACGGCGGCGTCCGGCGCGCGCCCATGCTCGCAGAACAGCAGACTGCCTCCGGGTTTCAGAACCCGTCGCGCGGCTTCTAGGGCGGCGGAAGGATCGGGGATGGTGCACAGGCTGTAGGTGACCAGCACGGTATCGACGCTGCCCGCCCCAAGAGACAGCGCCTCGGCTGTCTCCGGCAGGATTTCGACCGGCAGATCGGCGGCGGCAGCCAGCTTGCGCGCCCGGACCAGCATGCCCGGCGACGGTTCCAGTGCATGGAGGCGAGTGACCTTGGCGCGGTCATAGTAGGGCAGGTTGAGGCCCGAACCGAAACCCAGTTCAAGAACAATCCCGGTGGCCAGCGGCGTCAACTTCGCCCGTTGGTGGGCGATCGGCGACGCGCCGCACGCCATGTTGATCAGCGGCGGAATAATGAAGCGGTCGTAAAAGCCCATGATTTCGCCCGGTGACCTAGCTGGGTGCTATTCTTGTTGTTCCGGCTCTTCCGGCTGCAGGCGGGACAGGCGGCGATTGGCGACCACGAAGCCGCGCACTGCGCCGCCGATCATGCCAAATCCGATCACGATCAACGCCCAGCTGGCGGGCTCCGGCAGTCCGCCATATCTGACTTTGGTGAGGCACTCCCAGATTCCGGGGCGTGAATGAGCAACGCCGCCACCGCCTGCGAACTGCGACAGGGGCAAGGCGTCGACCTGAGGCGCACCCAACCCGTTGGGTCCATTCAGACCCAGGTCCGAGTGATTCAATGCGTTGCCGGAATCACGATCGCCTCCCAGGGCGCCTGGCGCGGCGTTTTCCCAAGGCGGAGGCGTGGCTCCATCTCCAGCCAAGCTGTGCGAGCCGGCTACGAAGGAGTCGCCGAAATCGGCACTTGAGGTTGGTTTGGAGTCATGCGGCTTGGCGATCACGCCGCAGAGACCAGGGGCGCCACAAGCGATCAGAAGGCCCGCGAGAAGCAAGCCGACTAAAGGAGTCTTGGACACGAGCCAGCCTCCTGAAGAACGCGACTATCCATCCCCGAACATGCCCCCTGCGGCCTTCATTATCAAGCTTGTGTTTTGATTATGGCTAGTTTTGGCGCAAACTGATCGATTATGGCGAACTAAAGCCTTTATTTAGACACGGTGTCGGCTCCGGGCCTGTTTCCCTCGCCGCCAATGCGTTAATCGTTCCCCAGACGGACAGAATCATCTTCGCTCGCGAAGCCGCGACGGCGACAACTGCGCCCCGGTCAATCCCAGAGCGCGGACATCGTCGGGCAGATCCTCGCCGAGCGCCAGAGCGGCCGCGACGCGGCCCGCAGCCGGCGCCGTCTGCACGCCATAGCCGCCTTGACCGGCCAGCCAGAAAAACCCGGGCGAGGCCGGATCGAACCCGATCACCGGTGTTCTGTCGGCGACAAAACTGCGCAGACCAGCCCAGGCGCGCAGAATCCGGCGGACAGGGATATCGGCGGCCTTCTGAAGCCGTTCGACGCATTCGGCGATATCCAGATCCTCAGGCCAGGCGTCGCAGGGCGGAGACGGGGTTTCGTCACAGGGCGAGACCAGGATCCTGCCGCTCTCCGGCTTGAAGTAGAAAGCCTCGTCCGCCTCGATTACGGCCGGCCAGTCCCGCGTGTCGACGCCATCGGGCTGATCGAGCAAAAAGGCCGTGCGTTTCAGAGGCACGAGACCGACCGGGGTCACGCCGGCCCGTTCGGCCACGACGTCGGCCCAGGCGCCTGCGGCGTTGATAACAACGGCGGCCGTCGCCACGCCGCCTCCGGCGAGGCCCACCCGCCAATGGTCGCCGTCTCGATCGAGGTTAAGGATTTCCGCGTCGTTGCGGATATTGCCGCCCAGAGAGCGGCACCGACGCAGGAAACCCTGATGGAGGGCGTTGACGTCGATATCCATGGCGTCGAGCTCGTGCAGCCCGCCCGCCACGCGGTCACGGTTCAGCACCGGACATAGGGCGATGGACTCGTCGGATGTCAGGCGTCGCGTCGCAATGCCAAGAGCCGAGGCGCCGGCGGCGATCTCGTCTAATCGGCCCAGTTGATCGACCCGGGCGAAATAGAGGCAACCGCGCGGGGTCAAGAGCGGGTGATCGGCAAATCCCGGAGGGGGGTGGTCGTAGAAAGCCCGGCTGGCCACGGTGAGGGCGCGGATCGGGTCGTTGCCATAAAGAGCGGACCATAGCGCGGCGGACCGACCGGTGGTGTGGTAGCCATGAGTGCTTTCGCGCTCGAACAGCGCCACCTTCGCGCGTTCCGCCAGCATGGCAGCCGCCGAGGCTCCGGCGATGCCGGATCCGATGATGAGGAAATCAAAGTCGGCCATGACCGGGCCTATGGCGCTTGGGGCGCAGCGTGGCAATGGGGCGCGGCGCCCCTTGAAAATTAGGGTAATCAATGATCTCCGGATGTGCGATTCCGCACGGAGCGGAATTCGGGGACCCTTCACATGCCGTCAGGCGACCGTGTGCTGATCACTGGCGCTTCAGGCTTTGTCGGATCCGCGGTGCTGCGGGCGCTGGACGGACGCGGACTGAAGCTGCGGGCCATGGTCCGGTCGAGCAGCCGGCGTGACAATCTGGCGGGCGTGGACTGCGAGGTTGTCGAGGGCGACATGCGCCATACCGCCGACGTATGCCATGCGCTGGAGGGTGTGCGCTGGCTCTATCACGTCGCCGCCGACTATCGCCTTTGGGCGCGCGATCCGCTGGATATCGTTCGCGCCAACCTAGAGGGGACCCGGACCGTGATGGAGGCGGCCCTGAGTCGGGGGGTCGAGCGGATCGTATACACCAGCAGCGTCGCGACCCTGCGCGCCTCGGACCAGCCGACGCCGATCGACGAGACCGCTCCACTCGCCGAGGGCGAGGGGATCGGCGCATATAAGGAAAGCAAGGTCGCGGCCGAACGGCTGGTCGAACGCCTGGTGCCGGAGCGAGGCCTGCCAGCGGTGATCGTGATGCCGTCCACCCCGATCGGCCCGCGCGACATCAAGCCGACCCCAACGGGACGTATCGTCGTGGAAGCGGCGATGGGACGGATTCCGGCCTTCGTCGAAACCGGGCTGAACCTCGTGCACGTGGACGACGTGGCGGCCGGCCACGTCTTGGCCATGGAGAACGGCCGTGTCGGCGAGCGCTATATCCTGGGCGGACAGGACGCCTCCCTGAGAGAAATGCTGGCTGTGATCGCCGAGCTCACCGGCCGCAAGGCGCCGACGGTGAACCTGCCCCGAACTCCACTTTATCCCCTGGCCTGGGCGGCCGAGGCCGTGGCCCAGATCACCGGCAGGGAACCGATGCTGACCCGCGACTCCCTGAAGATGGCCTCGCATCACATGTTCTTCACCTCCGCGAAGGCGGAAAGAGAACTGGGTTACAACGCCCGGCCCTACCGGCAGGCCCTCGCCGACGCTCTGGCCTGGTTCCGCGCCGAGGGCTATCTGAAGTGACGGCGATCGTCGGCGGTCTCGCCCTGGCGATCTGGGTCTACCTGCTGGTGTTCCGGGGCGGCTTTTGGCTGGCGCGCGAACACGATGATCGCGACGAAGCCCCCGAACCCACCCGCTGGCCAAGCGTCATCGCGGTCGTCCCGGCCCGGGATGAAGCCGATGTGATCGCGCGGTCGATCGGCAGCCTGCTGGTCCAGGACTATCCCGGCGACTTCCGCGTGGTTCTGGTGGACGACAACAGCACCGATGGCACCGGCCGGATCGCGCGCGGGCTGGATGATGACGGGCGGCTGGAGGTGATCACCGGCGCTTCGCTGCCCTTGGGCTGGACGGGAAAGCTTTGGGCTCAGAGCCAGGGCGCGGCCCGGGCCGCCGACGCGTCGCCCGAGTATCTGTGGCTGACCGACGCCGATATCGCCCACGCCCCCGAGACGCTGCGAAAACTAGTCGCGCGAGCGGAAGCAGGACAATTGGTCCTGACATCGCTGATGGCCAAGCTTACCGTGGAGACCTGGGCCGAGCGGCTGCTGATCCCCGCCTTCATCTTCTTCTTCGACATGCTTTACCCCTTCGCCTGGGTGAACGATCCTCGCCGGACCACGGCCGCAGCGGCCGGCGGATGCATGCTGGTCCGCCGCGAGTCGCTGCTTGACGCCGGTGGACTAGAGGCGATCCGCGGCAAGATCATCGACGACTGCAACCTGGGCGCCTTGATGAAGCGCCAGGGTCCGATCTGGCTGGGCCTGACGCGGCGCGCGGTAAGCCTGCGGCCCTATGCCGGCTTTGGAGAGATCGCCCGGATGGTCTCGCGCTCCGCCTATGCCCAGCTGAATTTCTCGCCCGGGCTGTTGCTAGGCACGGTGGCCGGCATGGGCGTCGTCTATCTGGCCGCGCCGGTCCTCGCCGTGTTCGGCCAAGGCCTCGCCCGCTGGACCGGACTGGCGGCGTGGCTGGCGATGGCGCTCGCATTTCAGCCTATGCTGCGGCTTTACCGCCGTTCGCCCGCCTGGGGCTTCGCCCTGCCCCTGATCGGCGCGCTCTACACCGGATTCACGATTTGCTCGGCGGTCGAGACCTGGCGCGGACGGGGCGGCATGTGGAAGGGCCGGGCTCAGGCCATCGAGGCCGCCCAATGACCGACGTGGAAACTCTCGCCTCGGGCAAGGGTCACAAGGACGAGAACTTTCCCGTGGCTTCGGCGCTGATCGCCGCGCGACATCGGCCGGTGGTGCTGGCGTTCTATCGCGTGGCTCGGATCAGCGACGACGTGGCCGACCACCCGACCTTGTCGGCGAGCGAGAAGCTGGAACGCTTGGCCGCCATCGAGGCGTCGCTGACCGGCCACGCCGCCTCGTTTCCCGCCGCGGTCGCCCTACGCGGCATGTTGAGCGAGCGCGGGATCACCAGCCGGCACATGCTGGACTTGCTGGAAGCTTTCCGGCGCGACGCGGTCAAGACGCGCTACGCGGATTGGGACGAGCTGATGGACTATTGCCGTTATTCTGCGGCGCCCGTCGGGCGGTTCATGCTGGACGTGCATGGCGAAGATCACGCCACTTGGCCGGCCTCGGATGCGCTGTGCGCGGCGCTGCAGGTGATCAACCATCTGCAGGATTGCGGCAAGGACTACCGAAACCTGGACCGGGTCTATGTGCCGCTGGACACCTTGGCCAGCGCGGGGCTGGACGCGCGGGCGCTGGGCGGCCTCAAGGCCGACGCCGCCCTTCGCGGCGTGATCGCGGGCCTGGCGGCCAGGACGGCGGTGCTTCTGGAGACCGCGCGGCCCCTGCGGGCCGGGGTGCGCGACCTTCGGCTGGCCGTGGAGATCGGAGTCATCCACACCCTGGCCCAAAGCCTCAACCAACGGCTGATGGTCAAAGACCCCTTGTCCGAACCGGTCCACCACGCCAAGATCGAAGCTATGGGGATCGCCGTTTGGGGGGCCGCTAAGACGCTTGGAGCAAAGCTGGCGCCTCGTCCAGAACGCCGGTCTGAGGCATAGCGGGATCATGAACCAACCAGCCACCACCGCGGCCAAGGTCTCGGGCAGCTCCTTCTACGCGGCCTTGCGCATCTTGCCGCCTCGGGAGCGGACCGCGATGTTCGCCATCTATGACTTCTGCCGGAAGGTCGACGACATAGCCGACGATCCCGGTCCAAGCCGTGAACAGCGGCGATTGGCTCTCAATGGCTGGCGCGCCGATCTGGGCGGCCTTTACGCCGGCGCGCCGCCACCAAGTTGCCTGGGCCTGGCCGGACCGGTGCGCGACTTCGGCCTGCAGGAGGCCGATTTCCTGGCCGTGGTCGACGGGATGGAGATGGACGTCGACGCCGACATCCAGGCGCCGAGCTTTGACGTGCTCGACCTCTATTGCGATCGGGTCGCCAGCGCCGTCGGCCGCCTCTCGGTGAAGGTGTTCGGAATGGATTCGGAACCCGGCCTGCGTCTGGCGCACCATCTGGGCCGCGCGCTGCAGTTCACCAACATTCTGCGCGATCTGGACGAGGACGCCGAAATCGGACGCCTGTACCTACCCGCCGAAGCCTTGGTGGCGGCAGGCATCGAAACCACCCGGCCCGTTGAAGTGACCGCGCACCCGTCGATCGACACCGCCTGCCGCTGGCTGGCGGCCAAGGCCCACGAGCACTACGCCCTAACCGACCAGATCATGGCCGGCCGGCCAAGAGGCCGGATAAAGACCCCAGCGCTGATGATCGCCGTCTATGGAAGAATTCTGAAAGCCATGGAGGCTGAAGGCTGGAGACCGCCACGCCACCGGGTGTCGCTTGGCAAGGCGAAACTGTTGTGGGTGGCCGCGACGACAGCCGCGTTCGGGTGAGGCAACCGGCTTGATCCACATTGTCGGCGCCGGGCTGGCCGGCCTGTCCGCTGCGGTGACCCTGGCGGCCAAGGGCGCATCCGTGACGGTGATCGAAGCCTCGGCACAGGCCGGAGGGCGGTGCCGGTCCTATTTGGACCCGGTGTTGGAGATGACTCTGGACAACGGCAATCATCTGGTCCTGTCGGGAAATCACGCCACCTTCGGCTATCTGCGGATGAT
>JAYTXV010000241.1:0-7717 GCA_043742805.1 Caulobacteraceae bacterium
ATCCAGCGTTCGAAGTCGTCGATGAACTCATAGACCACCGGCACCAGCAGCAGCGACAGCACCGTCGAGGTCATCAGCCCGCCGATCACGGCCACGGCCATCGGCTGGCGAAACTCGGAGCCCTTGCCAATGCTCAGGGCCGTGGGCAGCATGCCGGCGGCCATGGCCATGGTGGTCATGACGATCGGACGCGCCCGCTCCCGGCACGCTTCCAGCAGAGCCGTGCGCTGCGAGGCCCCCGATCGTTCGCGCTCGATGGCGTATTCGACCAGCAGGATGGAGTTCTTGGCCGCAAGACCCATCAGCATCAGAAAGCCGATCAGCGACGGAATCGATAGCGACAGGTCGGAGACAAGCAGCGCCAGCAGGGCGCCGCCGATGGCGGTCGGCAGGGCCGAGAGGATCACGAACGGTTTGAAGAAGCTCTCGAACAACAGCACCATAACCGCGTAAACGAGACCAACCGCCGACAGAATGGCGATGGCAAAGCCGCCGAACAGCTGAGCATAGGCCTTCTCCTGGCCCTGGTTGGCGATGCCCACCCCAACGGGCAGATGCTGCATGATCGACAGCTTGTGCACCCGGGCGATGGCGTCGCCGACCTGGGTGTCGCCGGTGGTGTCGGCCAGCATGGTGATGTTGCGCTTACGGTCGAAGCGATTGATCTGGCCTGGGCCAGCCTGGAAATAGACGTCGGCGACACTGTCCAAGGTCGTCACGCCGCCGGCGGCGGTGGGCAGCCGCAGGTTTTTGATCACCGAAAGGTCTGAGCGCTCGGCGGCGGGCAGGCGGACACGGATGGGAATCCGGCGCTCGCCATCGTCCATCTTCGAGACATTGGCGTCGATGTCACCCAGGGTGGCGATCCGCGCCGCTTCGGAAATGGCGGTGACGGGAACACCCAGCCGCGCCGCCTCGTCGGCGCGCGGTTTGACCACCAGTTCGGGGCTGCTGGGCGGCGTGGCCGGCCGGGGGTCGGCCAGGCCATCGACGGTCCGCATCTGGCGCTGAAGCTCAAGCGCGGTGTTCTCCAGCCCGTTACCGGTCTCGCTGGTCAGGATGACCTGAACCCCGCCGGATCCAAATCCGGATATATCGAACGAGAGCCGCGTGTCGGGAATGTCGCGCAGCAACGGCCGCAGGCGATCGCGGATCTCGGTCGCCTTGGCCTTGTGGTCGGGCTTCATGATCGCCACCACCGCGCCGTTGGTCACGCCGGTGCTGTTGGTGAAGCCCCCGGGGCCGCCGGCTATACCGCCGCCGCCGACCTGAGCGAACACCGACGCGGTCTCCGGCTGCGACTTCAGGAGCTTGTCGACCCGTTCGACCGTCTTGCGCATATCGGCCAGGGTGGAACCCGGAGGCCCCTCGATGTTCACATAGTAGTAGTCCGGATTGGATTCGGGCTGGACGCCCTTCTTCAACGGAATCATCAACGCCACGGAACCAAAGAAGATCGCCGTGCCGATGATCAGCGAGAGCCACCGGTGGTCGAGCGCCCACGTCAGGGAACTGGAATAGAATTTTGGCAGGGGCGCCCGGGGCCGGGCCACCTTGGGGATAAGGAAATAGGCCGCCAACAACGGCGTCAGCAGCCGGGCGACCACCAGCGAGAACAGCACCGCCACGGATACGGTGAGGCCAAACTCCCGGAAGAACTGTCCCGGGATGCCGGGCATGAAGCCGACGGGCAGGAAGACCGCGATGATCGCCCCAGTGGTGGCCACCACGGCAAGCCCGATCTGGTCGGCGCCTTCGATGGAGGCCTCGAACGGGCGCATGCCGGAGTAGACGCGTTTTTCGATGTTCTCGATCTCGACGATTGCGTCGTCGACCAGAATGCCGATCACCAGGGTGAGCCCCAGCAGAGTCACGGTATTGAGGCTGAACCCGCTCAGGCTCATGAAGGCGAAGGTCGGAATCAGGGACACCGGCATGGCCACGGCGGTGATCGCGGTGGCGCGCCAATCGCGCAGGAACAGCCACACCACCAGGGCGGCCAGGATCATGCCCTCAAGCAGGGTGTGCAGGGTTGCCGAGAACGCGTTCCGGGTCTGGTCGACCTGGGAAAGAATCTTATGAATATTGACGCCCGGATGTTCGGCCTGAAGCCGCTTGATCGCCGCGTCGATATTGTCCTCGGTGGAAACCTCGCTGGCCAACTTGGTCTTGCTGACCTCGAAACCGACCACGGGCCGATCATCCAGCAGCGCGAAGCCGCGTTCCTCGGCCGCGCCGTCGCCGACATCGGCGACATCGGAAAGGCGCACGAACCGCCCACCGGCGGCCGGGATGGTGAGGTTGCGGATCTGGTCGACGGAAAGGGCGGCGCCGAGAATACGCATCGTCTGTTCGCGGCCCCCGATCGCCACGCGCCCCCCCGGGGCGTCGACATTGGCGGTGGCCAGCGCGTCGCTGACCTGGGCCGCGGTCAGACCCTGAGCCGCCAGACGGTTGGGATCGACCAGGACGTTGATCTCGCGGTCCGCGCCGCCGAGCCGGTTGGTCTTGGACACGCCGATCTCGGCCTGGAGGGTTCGCGCCACCGTATTGTCGATGAACCAGGACAGGTCCGTGGTCGACATCGACGGGGCCGTCACCGCGTAGGTGGCGATCGGTTGGTCGTCGAAATCGAGGTGCTGGACGATAGGCGGGTCGATTTCCCGCGGCAGATCGTTGCGGATCGAGTCGATCTTGGATCGAACGTCGTCGGTGGCCTTCTGGATATTCTCGCCAAGCTCAAATCTTATGAACGTCGAGGACGAGCCCTGAGAAATCGACGTGCTGATCGATTCGACATTGGAAAGGCCCGAAAGGGCGTTTTCCACCGGTCGGGCGACCTGGTTTTCCATCTCCGACGGCGCCGTGCCGTTGCGCGTTACCTGGACCAGCACCGCCGGGAATTCGATGTTCGGATAGTTCTTGATGGGCAGGGCGAAGTAGGAGATCCCGCCAGCCAGAACCGCCGAGACGAACAGCACCGTGATCGGAATGGGATTGCGGATCGCCCATTCGGAAATCCGGAATTGTCTTATGCCGCTCATGACGGGTTGGCCGGCCGAATGACGTCGCCGGGCACCAGCATGGTCGCCGCCTTCTGGACGACACGAGACCCCGCCGGCGGGCCGGTGATCAGCTCTACGTAGCCGCCGCCGCGCTGGCCGGTGGTGACCGGTGCGCGGATGACCTTGTCACCGGCCCCGACAACCATCACCGCGGCGCCGTCGGCGTCGTAGCGAATCGCCGGCTCAGGCACCGCCAGCGCGGAACGGGTGGAGCCGGTGAACGAGGCCGATGCGAAGCCGCCGGCCCGAATGTCGGAGCGGACGGGCAGGCTGATCTTCACCCGGCCCAGCTTGGTGCCGGCGTCGACGCGGGGACTGACCAACCGCACCGAGCCCTGGACCTTGGCGCCGTTGGCCAAGGTGACCAGCACGGGCGCGCCGATCTTGATCTTGTCCAGCGCGTCCTCGCCGACGTCGGCGGCCAGTTCGACTTGACTGTTCTTGGCGATGCGAAACCAAGGATTCGTGCCGCCGCTCAGATCTCCCGGGCGCACATTCCGCTCGATGACCAGCCCGGCGTAGGGCGCCCGGATCGTCATCAGCCCCTCACGGGTTTTCACATCATTGACCGCGGCCGCCTGGGCTGCGGCCTGGGCGCGGGCGGACTGAGCCGCGTAACGGCGGGCGTCAATCTGTTCCTGGGACAATATTCCCTTGGTATCCAGACCCTTGACCCGGGCCGCCTCGGCGTCGGCGCGGTCGGCGGCCACGGTTTGCTCGACCGCGATGGCCGTCTGTTGCGCGAGCTGGGCACGCAACAGGGTATCGTCCAGGCGCGCCAGGGGCTGGCCGGCCTTTACCGTCATGCCTTCGTCCACCAGGACCTCGGCGACGCGATAGCCGTTGATCTGGGGAAAGATCGCCGTGTCCTCACGGGGGATCAGCGCGCCGGACGCCGCAAGGCCGCCCTCGATTTCCCGGGCCTCGATCGTGACCACGCTGACGGCGTGAGCCTGGGATTGCGACTGGGGCGCTTCGGCGGCCTTTTTCTCGCAGCCGGCCAGCCCGCCCGCAGCTGCGACGGCCAGGGCGATCAGCATCGGAGCTCTGGAAATCGTCATCGGGAAGGGTCTCATTGGGCTTTCGCCAGGGTTGCATAGGACCAGCCGCCACCAAGGGCCTTATAGGTGGTGACCGCCCGTCGCAACGCCTGCACGCGCTCGGAGGTCAGGGCGGTGCGGGTAGACCGCCAGGCTTGTTCGGCCGATAGCGCCGATGTCAGGTCGTCCAATCCCATCGAATAGCGGGTCTGGGCCGCGTCATAGGCGCGATGCGCCCGCGCCTCGCCGTCCGTCAGGATAGCAGCCGCGCGCTTGCCGGCCTCGAGATTGACCAAGGCGTTCTCGGCTTCGCCAAACGCTGTCTGAACGGTCTTTTCATAGGCCACGGCCGCTTGCCTGCTGCGGGCGTCCTCGGCCTTGGCGTCGAACAGCAGCCGGGGAATATCGAAGAACGGCACGGTCACCCCGCCAGCCCAGGTCCAGTAGCCCAGGCTGGTGGCTTGCTGGAAGGGCATCAGCGTATTGGTCGCGGCATTGTATGACACGCTGGGCTGAACGGTCCGCGACAGGCCGATCTGCGGCAGGATGGTGATGGTGGGAAAGATCGCCAGGTGGCGCAGCCTGGCGGTTCCGACCTCCGCCAGCAGACGCGACTCCGCCTCGCGCACGTCGGGGCGCCGGGCCAGCAGTTCGGAAGGAATGGCCGCGGGCGTCGGGGGCGCGTCGGCGGCCAAGCCGGAAAGCTTGAGGCTGTCGGTGGCGGCGCCGTTGCGTCCGATCAGGATCAGGATCTGCCGCCGCGCGGCGTGCAGCTGCGATTCCAGGTCCTCAACCTGGGCGTTGGCCTTGGCCACGTCGCCGGCGATCCGATCGGCGTCAGCGGCGGCGCCCAGACCCAGATTGGCCTTTTCCTGGGCGACCCGCTGCAAGTCGCTTTCGATCCGGACGGTTTCACGGGCGTCGTCGATCTGGATGGTCAATCCGTTGGCCAAGAAGTAATTGTCGGCTACGCCGGCCGCGAGGCTGGCCCAGGACCCTTCGATATTGAACCGCGTGGTCGCGAGCGAAGCCTTAGCCACCTTCCGCGCCTCGCTTAACCTCCCAAACAGGTCCAGCTCCCAGGAAACCTTGAGATTAGCGGTTTCGCTGAGGCTTTCGCCGCCGATCGGAAACAGGGAATTGCTGCCGGCGCCGATATTGTGGGCGCGCTCGTCGCTGACGTTGCCGGCCAGATTGCCGGTCGGCAGGGTCTGGGCGATCTGGCTGTCCCGCGTCGCCTTGGCCTCCAGCACCCGCGCCGCCGCCGTCAGCGCGTCGGGGCCGGTCCGGAAGGCTTCGTCTTCCAGAGCGTTGAGGGCCGGATCGTTGAACAGCAGCCACCAACGGTCCAGTTGTGCTGACGCGAGCGGGGTCCCGGCGGGGGCCGCATAGGCGGCGGGCAGCGGCGAACCGGGAATCCGGGTGGCCGCGATCACGGGCGCTCCGCTGATCACCGCCAGGGCGATCATGGGCGCGAAGTGTCTCAAGCCATCCATTTCGCTACCGCAATCCCCCAAAAATTCTACCTTAACCGCGATCAGATAGAGATGTCACCCACGCCCCGCCGCAGCGCGGGATACAAGTTAAACTTCATTCACGCGACAATTCGCTGCAAGGGTTCATCGCCATGGTCATACGGACAGGCACGGGTGGCTGGACTTTCCCTCCTTGGAGAGGCGTCTTCTATCCCAAAACCGTGCGTCAAGCTGATGAGCTTGCCTATGCCAGCCGCGCGCATGGCGCAATCGAGATCAACTCCACCTACTATTCGCCACAGCCTCCCAAGGTGTTCGCTAATTGGGCGAGCCAGACGCCGGAAGGCTTCGTGTTCACGGTCAAGGCGTCGCGCTTCTGCACTAACCGGCGCGTTCTGGCCGAAGGCGGCGAATCGGTGACGCGCTTCCTCGGCCAGGGACTTATCGCGCTCGGCGACCGTCTGGGCCCGATTCTCTGGCAGTTCATGGGAACCAAAGCTTTCGATCCGGTCGATTTCGCGGACTTTCTCGACTTGCTGCCGCCCGCTCAGGACGGCGTGGCGCTGAGACACTGCGTCGAGGTGCGGAACGCCAGTTTCGACGATCCTCGCTTCTTCGACATGTGCCGCGCGCACGGCGTCGCCATCTGCATGTCCGATAACCCAGACTATCCGCTGATCGAAACGCCCACGGCCAACTTCAGCTACGCCCGCCTGATGCGGGGCGCCGACGAGATCGAAACCTGCTATCCGCCGGACCAGCTCGACGTCTGGGCGGATCGCTTTCTCGATCTGGAAAAGGCCGCAGACGGCGCGCCAACTCGGGACGTTTTCGCCATCTTCATCAGCGGGGGAAAAGTCAGGGCTCCGACCGGCGCGATGGCCCTGGCCGCGCGCTTGGCGGGTGGACATCACGGGCCGGCTGTTTAATCCTGAACGCCATGTAATAAAGCTGCACGCGACGCCTTCGCGCTTCTCAACCGGTATATATGTCCGAAGTCATCTACCTTTCCCCCGGCAAGCGCGAACAGACCAAGGCAGCCAACCGCCTGGCGATCCTAGACGCCGCCCGCGAGGTGTTCGGCGAGCTGGGGTTCGAGACGGCGACGGTGCGCGACATTGTGCGCCGGTCTGGGCTGTCGGTAGGCGCTTTCTATAATTACTACCGCTCCAAGGAAGAGGTGTTCGACGCCCTCGCCGACGACGGCGCGCGGCGGTTCAAGCCCATCCTCCAGGCCCAGTCGGCCAAGGCCACGGACTTCGAATCCTATCTGCGGGCCGCGGTCGCCGCCTATTTCGACTTCATCGCCGCCGAGCACAGGGCCTGGCCGGCCCAGGATGTGGACGGCACGCCAATGTCCCACGCCCGCACCACGCCGG
This sequence comes from Caulobacteraceae bacterium, assembly GCA_043742805.1. Classification (GTDB taxonomy): domain Bacteria; phylum Pseudomonadota; class Alphaproteobacteria; order Caulobacterales; family Caulobacteraceae; genus Acaudatibacter. The sequence goes on from JAYTXV010000241.1 coordinate 6,960, forward strand.
AAATCCTGGCGGTATTCGAGGAAGTGCGCCGGATGTTCGCCGCCATCGTCGACCGCGATCTGTCGGCCAAGGTGGACATCGACTATCTGGCGGCGAGCTGCATCGCCGTGGCCAGGGAAATCGGCGAGCGGATGACCGAGCGCAAGCCCATCGATGTCGCGGGGGCCACCGATTTCGTGGTTCGGCTGATCCTGGGCGGCCTGCCCAACCTGCCGCGCCATGAACGTTAAATCTCGCCAAGGATGAACTGATATGCGCGCCCTAGTGGTCGAGACTCTCGCGCCCAACTACGGCGGCTGCGCGATCCTGAACCTTCCGATGCCGACGCCCGGTCCGGGTGAGGTGCGCGTCAAGGTGCTGGCGGCGGCGGTGAATTTTCCCGACCTGCTGATGACGCGAGGCGACTACCAGCACAAACCGCCTCTGCCGTTCATCCCGGGGATGGAACTGTGCGGCGAGGTCGAAGCGATTGGAGAAGACGTCACCCAATGGGCTATCGGCGACGCGGTGACCGGCGGCGCCAAGACCGGCGGCTTCGCGGAATATGCCGTGTCGTCGGCGGCAGCCTTACGGCCTAAGCCTGCGCGACTGTCGTTCGCCGAGACCAGTGCCTATAACGCCGCCTATCTGACCGCCTATGTGGCCCTGGTGCGCCGCGCCCAGGCCGCGCCGGGCGAATGGGTTCTGGTGCACGGCGCGGCCGGCGGCGTCGGCCTGGCCTGTGTCGACCTCGCCAAGCAGCTTGGCTGCCGGGTGAT
>JAYTXV010000242.1:0-10356 GCA_043742805.1 Caulobacteraceae bacterium
TGAAGATCGCCGGCATAGAGCGCGCCAAGATCCTGGCCACGGTGCTGCCCTCCGACGCCGCCAACGTCTTCATCACTCTGAGCGCCCGAAGCCTCAACCCCGACATTAAGATCATCGCGCGAGCCGAGGAATCCTCAACGGAGCGCAAGCTGTTGCAGGCCGGGGCCGACCAGGTGGTGCTGCCCACACACATCGGCGCAGAACGGATCGCCGAGATCGTGCTGTTCCCCGAGACCGGCCACTTTATTCGGGGCTCCGAACGGATGATCAGGTTCGATTCCGTCATCCGCGACCTCGGTCTGGAGTTGGACGTGGCCGTGATCGCCGCCGAGACAGCGGTGGCCGGACTGACGGTCAAGGACCTCGAGGACCGAGCCAAGGGGGCCTTTTTCGTCATTCAGATCAATCGAGCGGGCGGCGAGGTCGTCACCCGACCGCCCAGCGACCTGCGGGTGCTGCCGGGTGACGGCGTGATGGTGGTCGGCCGCAGCGGTGGCCGGATCAAGGCGATATTCACCGCGCCGGCCGAACGGGCGCGGGCCGGCAGGACGATCTACTGATCGGGGGACGAAGCGGAAATCGGCGACGACGGCGCGTGTCGGCCAGGACTCTCGTCCTTGAGATTTACCCCGGTCACCGCCCGCTCCCGCGCCGCGCGCAGCAGCCACGCAAGAGTGTCGGTGGCCTGGTCGTGGGACAAGCCGTGGGGCGGGCGAATGTTGGAGACGCAGTTGCGCTGGCTATCGACACGCCCGATCATCGGGCTCCACGTCAGATAGGCTCCGAGGCTGTCGGCGGCGCTTAGGCCGGGCCGCTCGCCAATCAGCACAAGGACCATTCGCACACCCAGCCGGGCGCCAATTTCATCCCCCAGCGCCACCCGCGCCATGCGCGCCAAGACCACCGGCGCGACACGCCATCCCCCCAGGCTCTCGATCAGCCGCTTGGTTACCGGCGCGGCGTGGGCATGGACGGCCGGTGCCGATAGTCCGTCGGCGATGACGATACCCAGATCCCAGTCCCCGCGCTCCAGAACGGCGGCGGAGGCCGGGTCAAGGCGCCCGCCAAGATCCGGGCGACGCAGATAGACCTCGCGATCGGTGGCCTGGCTCGTGACAACCTGGGTCGGCCAGGGCGTCATGTCAGCGACAATCCTTCCTGGATCGAACACCGCCTGCACCGCATCGCGCGCCAGGGCGTGATCCCTCTGGAAGGCGAGCAAGGGTTTTGTGGGCAGACCGGCTCCGCTGCGTCCGAGGGCCACCCGCGCCGACGTCAGGCTCCGTAGGCGGGCCATGGGATCGGCGGACGCGGGCGCGCTCAAGGCGCGTAATCAAGCAAGGCCGCGCGCGGGGCGGGCGCGGTGACTTGGCCCCGGGCGTCAATCATCTCCATGCCCGCCAGCCACGCCTCGAACTCCGGCGCCGGCCTCAGGCCCAGCACGCCGCGCACATAAAGTGCGTCGTGGAAGCTGGTGCTTTGATAGTTCAGCATCACGTCATCAGCGCCCGGCACGCCCATCACGAAATTGACCCCGGCCACGCCCAGCAGGGTGAGCAGGGCGTCCATGTCGTCCTGATCGGCCTCGGCGTGATTGGTGTAGCAAACGTCCACCCCCATCGGCAGGCCCAATAGTTTGCCACAGAAATGATCCTCAAGTCCCGCCCGCAGGATCTGTTTGCCGTCGAACAGATATTCCGGCCCGATAAACCCCACCACCGTATTGACGAGAAATGGATCGAAGGCCCGCGCCACGCCATAGGCTCGGGCCTCCAGGGTTTGCTGGTCCACGCCATGGTGGGCGCCAGCGGACAGCGCCGAGCCTTGGCCGGTCTCGAAATAGAAGACCTGATCGCCGCCCCGGCCCAGCGACAGGGCCGCCGCCCGCCCCTGGGCCAACAGGGCCAGATCGATCCCAAACCCCCGGTTCGCGCCCTCGGTTCCCGCGATCGACTGAAATACCAGATCCAACGGCGCGCCGCGTTCCACCGCCTCGATTGAGGTCGTCACATGGGTCAGGACGCAGCTCTGAGTAGGAATTTCGTAGCGCATCCGGGCGTCGTCGACGAGGCGCAGCAGGCTGATCACCGAGGCCAGATTGTCTCCGGCTGGGTTGATGCCGATCACCGCGTCGCCGCAACCATACATCAGCCCATCAAGGATCGAGGCCGCCACCCCGGCCGGATCATCTGTCGGGTGATTGGGCTGCAACCGCACCGAGAGGCGTCCCGGCAACCCCACCGTGGTGCGAAAGGCGGTCACCACCCGCCGCTTCGCCGCCACGGCGATCAGATCCTGATTGCGCATCAGCTTGCTGACCGCGGCGACCATCTCAGGTGTCAGACCCGGCCCCAATTTGGCCAGGGCCTCGGCGCTCGCGACATCCGAGAGCAGCCAGTCACGGAACTCGCCGACTGTAAGGTGACTGACGGGCGCGAAGGCTTCGGGGTCGTGGGTGTCGACGATCAGGCGCGTCACCTCGTCCGTCTCGTAGGGGATCACCACATCGTTCAGAAACGCCGTTAGGGGCAAATCCGCCAAGGCCCATCGCGCGGCCACCCGCTCCGTCTGGCTTCCGGCCGCCACGCCGGCGAGTTGGTCTCCGGACCGCGCAGGGGTCGCCCGCGCCAGCAGGGTCTTCAGGTCACTGAATACGTGGGTCTCGCCGCTCAGATTGCTGGTGAACATGGATCCGCCCCTCCGCGATGGACCATAGAGGCGAGATCACGCTCGCACCACTTCACCGGGCTCCCACCGAGCCACCCGCCGCAAGCGCTTGCCATCGCCGGCTGCCGTGGTCCATCTACGCCCTTCATCGTACAAGGAAGCGGCGCATGGATCTTCAACTCAGGGGCAAGAACGCGGTCATTCTGGGGGGAACGCGCGGCATCGGCCGGGCGATCGCCGACACTTTCGCGGCCGAAGGGGCCAACGTCGCCATCTGCGCGCGCAAAGCCGATCAGGTCGCCGAGGCGGTGACAGCTCTGCAGGCCCTTGGCGTCAAGGCGACGGGCGCTTCCGTGGACATCATGGACGGTGACGCACTGAAGGCCTGGGTCAAGGCGGCCGGGGCCGAGCTGGGCGGGATCGACATCCTGGTATCAAACGCCGGCGCCATGGCCGTCGGCAACGATCCGGCCGCCTGGGAACAGAACTTCAAGCTCGACGTGATGGGCATGGTCAACGCCTTCGAGGCGGCCAAGCCGTTTCTGATCAAGGCGGCAGAGGTGAGCGGCGACGCGTCGTTCGTGATCATCTCGTCGGTGTCGGCGGCGGAGAGCGACAGCGCCGGCGCCTATGGCCCGATCAAGGCGGCCCTGATCCATCAGGCCAAGGGACTGGCGCGGCAGTACGCAGCCAGACACGTCCGCACCAATGTGGTGTCCCCCGGCGCAATCTATTTCAAGGGCGGTGTCTGGAACACGATCGAGACCAACATGCCAGCGATGTATAAGGGCATGATGGAGCGCATCCCCATGGCCCGGATGGGTACGCCAGACGATATCGCCAAGGCGGCGGTGTTCCTGGCCAGCCCCGCCTCGTCCTATACGACCGGCGTCAATCTGGTGGTCGACGGCGCGGCGAGCCGGCGGGTCAACTTCTAACGCGATCGCCGTCACAATCGAAATCGGGGGATACGATCATGATACGCGGGACAAGACTCGCCGTCGCAATGGCCATCATTGTCATGGCCTCGGTGTCTTCGAGTCGGGCGACGCCCACGGGCCCGCTTGCCCTCACCGCGGTCGCGTCTCCCGAGTCGGTCGGCTTCGACTCAGATCAGCTTAAGCACCTGGATGACTACATGGCCAAGGTGGTGGCCGACGGCCGGGTGGCCGGCATGACCACGTTGCTGGCCCGGCACGGCAAGGTCGTCGAGCTCGCCACCTACGGCAAGGCAAGCCTCGCCACGGGTCAGCCCATGGGTAAGGACGAGATTTTCCGCATCTATTCGATGACCAAACCGATCACCGGCGTGGCGATGATGATCCTGTACGAGCAGGGCAAGTGGCGGCTCGATGACCCGGTCACCCGCTATGTTCCCGAGTTCGCCAATCTGAAGGTGATGACCGGCGTCGGCCCGGACGGCAAGATCACCGTCGAAGACATTAAGCGCCCACCGACGATGCGCGAGATCATGAGCCACACAGCCGGTTTCGGCTATGGTCTGGACGACACCAATCCAGTGGACAAACTCTATCGAGACAAACAGGTGCTGCGGTCGGCCGGGCTGAAACAGATGATCGATCGCACGGCCGATATTCCGCTGAAGTTTCAACCTGGAACCAATTGGCAATATTCCAGCGCCGTCGACATCCAGGGCTATATTGTCGAAAAGCTGTCTGGCGAGCCGCTAGGCCAGTTCATGGCCGAGCATATCTTCAAACCCCTGAAGATGACCGACACCGCTTTCGTGGTTGGTCCCGACAAGAAAAACAGGCTCGCGACCGCCTACTACTTCAACAAGCTGGTCGGAAAGATAGCCGAGGCTCCAGCCTTGCCAGGTTCTGGAGTTCAGGATTTCACCGAGACCCCACCCCTGGAGTCGGGGGGCGGAGGGCTGACCTCGACCACAATGGACTATGCGCGCTTCAGCCAGATGATCCTGAACGGGGGCGAACTGGATGGCGCGCGGATCCTGTCGCCAGCCACCGTGAAGCTGATGGGCGTCAATGTCATACCCAGGAACGTGTTGGTTTCGTCCAATGGAACGAACGGCCTGCGCTTCAACGAGGCGGTGGGCTTCGGCCTCGACTTCATGGTGGTGAACGATCCGCGCAAGGCTGGTAGCCCGGTCGGCGCAGGCACGCTCAGCTGGGGCGGCGCGGCCGGCACATGGTTCTGGGTCGACCCGACCAATGATCTGATGTTCGTAGGCATGATCCAGCGTTTTGGCGGCGCCGGCGGCGACGACCTGGGAACCCTGGCCCGCACGCTTACCTACCAAGCCCTGACCCATCCGGAAAAATGAACAAGCGCGATCATGAACCCGGACGCTAGCGTTTACTGACGACGACAAATACCGGGGCCTGATGGCCGAGGCAGGCCTCACAGATGTCATCACCACCTCCAGCTGTTCCTTTGAACCCGCCTCGCTAATCGACACCATGTTCTGTGTGTTCGGCACGCGCGCCGCTGGATGATCAGACGACGGACATCCCCCCATCCACCTTCAACACCTGTCCGGTCGTGAAACCCGCGCGCATCAGATAGAGATAAGCCTCCGCGGCCTCGGCCGGGTCGCCCACCCGGGCCAGGGGCTGGCCCTTGGTGAATTCCTTCAGCCGGGCCTCGCGCGCGTCGGCCGGGATCGAGTCCCACACCTCGGTGCGGATGAAGCCCGGGCAGACGCAATTGACCCGGACCGGCGCCAACTCCACGGCCAGGCCCCGAGCCAGATGCTCCACCGCTCCGGCCATGGCCGAGCTGACCGCCGCTCCGGCGCGGGGCCGATGAGCGATCATGCCGTTGGTCAGGGTGATCGAACCACCCGGCGCGATCCGCGTCTGGGCCGCTTTGACCACATTCAGCGCGCCCCAGAATCTGACTGCGAAAATTCCCCGCGCGGCTTCCACATCCAGGTCAGCCACCGCCCCGCGTCGGGGTCCGCCCCAATCGCCGGCGGTGAACACCAGGTGATCGAGGGCGCCCAGGGCCTCGAAGGCCTGCTCCACGTCGGCCGAATCCGTCACGTTAACCACGAACCCTGACGCTCCGTCGCCCAGCCTCGCCACCGCCACCTCCAGTTTAGCCGCTTGGCTTGACGCCACCACCACCTGGGCGCCCTCGGCGATCGCGGCGAACGCCACCGCGAACCCGATACCCGAACTGCCGCCGACGACGACGATACGCTGGTCTTTTAAGGTCATGTAGACGTCCTCAAGCGAGGCGCCCTTGCGCCCTGGTTTGTTTCAAGCAGGGGCGCGAACAAATGTTCGGTCAGATGACGCACCACATCGACCACCACGCCATCGCCGGTCAGGTGATAGGCATCATTGTAGCGCCGAGGCAGTTTGTAGTCGTCGGGCAAGCCCATCAGGCGGGCGGTCTCCCGCGCCGAGATCAGTCGCGACCGAACGACCGCTCCGTCCACCACCAGGATCGTCTGGCGACTCGACCCACCCGCCGGTGTGCGCAGGCAGCCGGCGACATCGTCGAAACGCACTTCGGCGCGTTGCCGCTTGGCGCCCTGTTCGTCGATGCGCGTTCGCTTGTAGACCCCTCCCACCATCCGGCGGCCCGCGCGCTTCGCCGCGTCGACCTTGGCCAGGTTCAGCGCCGACATCAGGCTCAGAAGTCGCCCGGTCTCGACCGGCGTATGCCAGGGCGTGCCGGCCGGATCGTCCTCGATCAGATCCGCGAAGGTAGTGTTGCGGCGGGGAGGCGAGGGAATATTCCACCACAACATATCGGCCCTGGCCGACGCCGGTATACCCTCGGCAGCCTTGCGCAGCCCGCGGGTGTGAAAAGGCTCATTGGGGCCGGGAGACGTCATCGCCGGATCGATCGCCAGTTCCGGGTGGACGCCGATCAGAAACAGCCGGGGCCGCGATTGCGGGGTAAAAAGCGCCGCGTCGATCACCAGGGCGCCATGGCGATAGCCGACGTCGGCGAAAGTCTCGCATATCGCCTGAAAATCGCGACCGCAGTGTGAAGTCAGCGTCCCGCACACATTCTCCAGCGCGATGATCCGGGGGGCGCGGCGTTCGGCGAGCAGGCCGCGCATCAGGTCCCAGAACTGGTAGAAAGTTCCAGACCGATCGCCACCAAGGCCGGCGCCGATCCCGGCCACGGACAGATCCTGGCAGGGAAATGACCCCCAGGCGAGATCCGCTCGTCCCGGCAGGTCGGCGGCGGATAAGGCCCGGATATCGCCTACCCGCAGTTCACCGCCGGTTCCCCAGTTGGCCTGGTAGCTGAGGCCTTTCCTGGCGTCGAAGTCATTGGCGAACAGGCAACTCCAGCGCGGCCCCAGCCCCGCCCGGACCATGCCTCCGCCCGCGAAGAACTCATAGAATGTGGGCATGGGTGGAAGGATCAATTCGCCGGTCTGGGTCAGGGTGGACGTCACCCTGTGCCGTTGGGCCGAAAGGTCAAGGCGCACGCCGCGATTCCTCGGTCAGTGTCTGGGCGGTGGCCGTCGGGCGATCTCCGCGAGCCGGCGCAGATCCTCCACCCCTAATGCTCCCGGAACCAGATAGTCGCCGATCATCAGGGCCGGCGTGCCCTGAAATCTCAAGGCGCGCGCCTCGGCGGCGTTGCGCTCCAGGATCGCATCGATCGCCGCGCCGTGGGCGGCGAGATCACGGTCGAGTTCAGCCAGGTCGATCCCCCCGAACGCCAGCCGCTGGCGTACCTGGGTCTCCGACGCCAGCCGGCTTTGAGTATCGATCAGGATGTTGTGGGCGGCGAGATATTTGCCCTGCCAGTTGGCGGCCAAAGTGACCCGGGCCGCATAGGTCGACACCCCGCCAAATATCGGCCAATCCTTATAGAGTATTCGCACTTTCGGATCCGCGGCCATAAGCTCTCGCAGGCTGATGGCCACCTTCTTGCAATATGGGCAGTTGAAATCCAGGTATTCGACCACCGCAACATCGGCTGTCGCCGCGCCGGTAAACGGCGTGGCGGGGTTGGCGAGGATTGCGGTCTTCCCAGCCTCGCTGACCCGCGCCAGCTGTGCGTTGGCGCCGGGCGCGAGCGCGAGGCCGAAAGCGCCCAGCAGTAGCGCGATACCGACAGTTCGCAGCTTGGAGGTCAGGGTCATGGCTCCTGATATATGAGGGGATCGCCAATCGCGACTCCCCGCGTCGCTTGACCCTTCGCGGTCCGCGTGGCGACATCGTCTCTATATTCGCCTTCGAAGCCGACGCGGCCACCGAAAGCCTGCTCGCCGCCCTGACCTTCGAGGGGCGAGAGATCAGCTTTGCCGAGTTCGACCGTCATGGCGATCAGATGGCGAGCGCCCTGCCGGCCCAAATGAAGACAGGCCCTAGTTGATCTGGCGTTTCCCGAGTTTTCGCGCGAGCGTGCGCCGGTGCATGCCGAGGCGCCGGGCGGTCTCGGAGATGTTGAATTCCGTTTCCGCCAGAACCTCGTGGATCCGTTCCCATTCGAGGGTCTTGATTGACGTTGGACGCGGGCTGATCGGGGCCTGCGGATTTCCCTCGCTCTTGGCGAACGCAGCCTCAATGTCGTCGCTGTTCGAGGGTTTAGCGAGATAGTGGCAGGCCCCAAGTTTGATCGCCTGCACCGCCGTCGCGATGCTGGCGAAGCCCGTCAACACAACGATCTGCATGGCCGGGTCGAACTCGTGCAGCGCCTTGACACAGGCAAGACCGGACTCACCCGCGAGCTTCAAATCGACGACGGCGTATCTAGGCCCTGTGTGCTCCAGGATCGCGATCATTCCGGCCAAGTCCGGGGCGCGGTAGACCGCATAGCCCTTTCGCTCGAAAGACCGCTGAAGCGCGGTGGCGAACTTCTCATCGTCCTCGACTATGATGAGCTCGGCCTCGGCGGTCATGCCGCCACCTCCAGCGCCCGAACTGCCAAGAGGATCGTGATCTCCGCACCGCCGCCGGGAAGGTTACGCGCTACGACCCGTCCGCCCAGCCTGCGCGCCACGTTGGAGACAAGGAACAGGCCGAGGCCGCCGCCGGGCCGCCCTTTGGTCGAATGATAGGGTCTGCCGAACTCTGCAAGTATCTCGGGCGGAAACCCCGGACCGGAGTCATTCACCGCGAGGGCCAGTTCGTCGCCGATCAGGCGGGAGCTCATCCGCACCGACTGCGGCGAAGCATCCAGCGCATTGTCGAGAAGGTTGCACAATGCCTGCTTAAGCGCCGAATCCGCAAAGATTGCGGGGTTCGCCTCCAATCCGTCGTCGTAGGTGGCGATATCCGTCGCTCGCCGCGCCTTCCAATCCGCGAACACGTCCGCCAGGTAGGGCTTGAGCCCAGAGACGCCTGCCGCCTCCGCCCGGGCTTCGCCCGCCGAGAGCAGGACGCCCGTGACGATGGCTTTGCAGCGGGCGACCTCGGATCGCATATCCTCGATCTCCTGGGCGATCTCGGGGTCATCCGCGAGCCTGGGCATCCGGCGCCAGTCGGCAAGGATCACGTCCAACGTCGCCAGGGGGGTCCCCAGCTCATGTGCTGCGCCGGAGGCGAGCAGACCCATACGGACAATATGACCTTCTTCTGCGGCCCGCTGGCGAAGGTCCGCAATCCTCAGGTCCCTTTGCCGAAGGTTGGCCTTAATGCGACCGATGAAAATCACCAGCAGCACGGCATTCAATACAAAGCCGATCACCGTGCCGGCGATGTACAGGGTGAACGGATCAAATCCGTCAGGGGGAAAGATCAGCGGCCGGTAGATGCGCGTCAAACCGACAAAGCAAAGGATGATGACCCCCTCGATCGCCCAGACCGCCCAGGCCTCAAGAAGCAGGGCCCCGAGGATCACTTGCAACAGGTATAGAGAGACGAAAGGGTTGGTCGCCCCGCCGCTCAGATAAAGTAGCGCCGTAAGCAGGACAGCGTCGAAGGTCAGCGTGAGAAGCAGTTCGTGATTCGTAATCCGCGCCGCGTAGTGCGTTCGCAGGAGGCTCACCAGGTTTCCGGAGACGGACGCCGCCAGGACGCTGGCCAGCAGCGGGATAGGCAGCCGAACATGGAGCTCGAGCGCCGCGATGGCGATCGTAAAAACCTGACCCGCAACGGCGATCCACCGAAGATGAACAAGCTGTTTGAGGTTCTCACGCGCGGTGGCGGCGGCCAGCGGTGCGTGATCGCGCTGCGGAGCGTCCTGATCAGGCTCTGACGTCACCGGCCGATAATCGCGCAGGAGGGGCGCTGGAACGGCGCTCGCGCGCTTCCTCAGTAAGCGCCCTAACGCCCCAAAGCGCCACCATTGCGGCGAGGCTGAACCAGGTGAAAGCATAGATGACATGGCTGTTGCGGAAGTGGATGACGGTGAGGCCGCCGAGCGGCTGACCTTCAGTAAATGGGGTGGCGCCCGCGTCGATGAAATAGGGCGCTGCCGCCACCAGGCCTCTAGCTCGGGCGATTTCGGCCACGTCCCGCGAATACCAGCGATCATCCAGCGGCCGGTTGGCCCGCAGGAACGCCCCATTCGGCTCGCTCATCCGCAAAAGACCGGTGATACGCACCCTGGGGCTCGTGCGCCCAACAGCGCCTTGCGGCGACGGGCGCCAGCCTGGTGGGACAAACCCGCGATTGACGAGCACCACGAAACCCAAGTCCGACCTCAGCGGCGTCAGCACCCAGAAGCCGGGGCCCTTGACGGTTACGGCCTGGACCAAGCTGTCCTTGCCCTGCAGGAACCGGCCGC
>JAYTXV010000243.1:0-5206 GCA_043742805.1 Caulobacteraceae bacterium
GGAAGGCGTGGAGCGGCCCAAGCCCACCATCACCTTCGAGATCGGAGAGTCCGTCCGCGTCATCGACGGCCCGTTCGCCAGCTTCAACGGTTCGGTGGAACAGGTCGATGAGGATCGCGCCCGCCTGCGGGTTACGGTCTCGATCTTTGGCCGGGCCACCCCGGTGGAACTCGAATACACCCAGGTGGAAAAAACCGGCTAGGCCCAATCATCCGCCGTCCGATGTCGGGCGGCGCAAATCCGTGGGAGGGGCGCCACCCCGCACCACGGCTCAACCCCGGCTTGGCCGGCACGCGAGGAGATCATGGCTAAAAAGATACTCGGTTACATCAAGCTGCAGGTGAAAGCCGGCTCAGCCACGCCATCACCGCCGATCGGACCAGCGCTCGGTCAGCGCGGCGTGAATATCATGAGCTTCTGTAAGGAGTTCAACGCGCGGACGGAGAGCCTTGTGAAAGGCACGCCGCTGCCGACCGTGATCACGGTCTATCAGGACAAGAGCTTCACCTTCGTCACCAAGACCCCGCCCGCGACCCACTATCTGAAGGAGGCGGTTGGGATCAAATCCGGCTCCGGCAAGACCGGTCGCGAGACCGTCGGCAGCGTCACGCGCGCCCAGCTGCGCGAGATCGCCGAAAAGAAGATGAAGGACCTTAACGCCAACGATATCGAAGCCGCCGCCAGGATCATCGAAGGTTCAGCCCGGGCCATGGGCCTGAGCATTGTGGAGGCTTGAGGGAACCATGACCAAGCAAGCCAAAAGAATTCAGGCGTGGTCGGGCGACCGGACCGCCGTTCACCAACTCGATGAAGCCGTAAAGCTCGTCAAAGCCAATGCGCGCGCAAAATTCGATGAAAGCGTCGAGATTGCCGTGAACCTGGGTGTCGATCCGCGGCACGCCGACCAGCAGGTCCGTGGCGTGGTCTCCTTACCATCGGGCACGGGCCGCGAGGTTCGCGTCGCGGTAATCGCCAAGGACGCCAAGGCCGCCGAAGCCACGGCCGCCGGCGCCGACATTGTGGGCGCCGAAGAACTTGTCGAGCGTATCCAGGGTGGGTTCATGGAGTTCGATCGTGTCATCGCCACTCCCGATATGATGGCTCTGGTGGGACGCCTCGGTAAAATTCTGGGTCCGCGCGGCCTGATGCCGAACCCCCGCGTCGGCACGGTCACTCCTAACGTCGGCCAGGCCGTCAAGGACGCCAAGGGCGGCGCGATCGAGTTCCGGGTTGAAAAGGCGGGCATCGTCCACGCCGGCGTCGGCAAGACCAGCTTCACCGACGAGGCCATCACGGCCAACGTCAAGGCGCTGGTCGGCGCTCTGGCGCGCGCCAAACCCACCGGGGCCAAGGGCATCTACATTAAGCGCATCAGCCTGTCCTCCACCATGGGGCCGGGTTTTCAGGTCGACGCCGCCAGCATCGGCGGCTGACGCCCTGCCGCCAGGGGCGGGTTGTAACGACACCTCTTGTCGTGTATCGCCGCGCTTCTGGTGGGTCTGCCCCACCGACCTGTCCAAGAACCGCGGGCCCTCGGGCTTAATTGTTTCGCCGCGGGGAGACGGAAAGCCGGGAAGTTGTATGCCCGCCAGTGGATGGCGGCGCCTTTCTGAGCATCCTTTGGACAAACTAGAATTCACGCGAGCGCATCGTGCGCGCGCTGTCACATTGTTATGGAGACCGCCATGGAGCGCGCTCAAAAGTCGGAATCGATCGAGACTATTAGAGAGGTCTTCAAGAACGCCGGCGCCGTCGTGGTCACCCACTATATGGGTCTGACCGTGGCCCAGCTTACCGATCTGCGTCACCGCCTGCGCCAGGAAGGCGCCACGCTGAAGGTCGTGAAGAACACCCTGGCCCAGAAGGCGCTCAGCGGCGCCGCCGCCGCCGAGGCTCATGACCTCTTCAAGGGGCCTGTCGCCATCGCCTACGGGCCCGACCCGGTCTCGGCCGCCAAGGTGTCGACCCAGTACGCCAAGGAACAGGAAAAGTTCACTATCGTCGGCGCGATGATGGGGGCTCTGGTGCTGGACGCCGCCGGCGTAGATGCCCTGGCTAAGCTGCCGTCGCTGGATCAGCTCCGCGCCAAGATCGTCGGCCTGCTGCAGGCGCCGGCCACCAAGATCGCTGGTGTGCTTCAGGCGCCCGCCGCCCAGCTTGCCAGGGTGATGAACGCCTACGCCACCAAAGACGCCGCCTGAACCCATTCTCTTCGAACCCAACCTCAAAACTCCCAAAGGATTTGAAATCATGTCGAAACTTGAAACCCTGGTCGCCGAGCTCTCCACCCTGACGGTTCTCGAAGCTGCGGAACTCTCCAAGATGCTGGAAGAAAAATGGGGCGTTTCCGCCGCTGCCCCGGTCGCCATGGCCGCGGGCCCGGCCACCGCCGCGGTCGCGGAAGTCGTTGAAGAACAGACTGAATTCACCGTCGTTCTGACCGGCGCCGGCGACAAGAAGATCAACGTCATCAAGGAAGTCCGCGCCGTTCGTCCAGACCTCGGCCTGAAGGAAGCCAAGGATCTGGTGGAAGGCGCCCCGCAGAACATCAAGGAAAACATCTCCAAGCAGGAAGCCGCCGACATCAAGGCCAAGCTCGAAGCCGCCGGCGCCACCATCCAGGTGAAATAAGCTAGCCTAAGGCCATTGGAATGAATGAGGGGAGATCGGCGGAGGTTCGTCGATTTCCCCTTTTCTTTTGCGCGCCGAACGACTAGATACGCGGTCCGCTCAATCCAAATCGTCATGTCCCGCGCATCTTGTCAGGTGCGCGTAATTTTTTTGCTCCGAGGCGTGGTCCTTAGCCCTCCGACCACCGCGAAGGGGCGCCGCAACCCGAAAGTCAGGGCTGCGGATTTTTCCAGCGTCCGGCAAACGGCATGTGGCCGGGGGTTTTCCCCCAGGCCCCCCGTTTGGACCGAGGGTGGACGCGTGGACATTCGTTCGACGCCCGAGGTCCGTCCTCGCTCGTCACAAGGGAGCTACGATGGCGCAATCGTTCACCGGTAAGAAGCGTATCCGCAAGTCTTTCGGGCGCATACCCGAGGCTGTGCGCATGCCGAACCTCATTGAGGTTCAGCGTTCTTCCTATGAACAGTTCCTGCAGCGCGAGGTCCGCCCCGCCCAGCGTAAGGACGAAGGCATCGAAGCCGTCTTCAAGTCGGTTTTCCCAATCAAGGACTTCAATGAGCGCGCGATGCTCGAATACGTTTCCTACGAGTTCGAGGAGCCCAAATACGACGTCGAAGAGTGCATCCAGCGCGACATGACCTATGCAGCGCCGCTGAAGGTCAAGCTGCGGCTGATCGTCTGGGAAACCGACGAGGAAACCCAGGCGCGTTCGGTCAAAGACATCAAGGAACAGGATGTCTACATGGGCGACATTCCGCTCATGACCGACAAAGGGACGTTCGTCGTCAACGGCACCGAGCGGGTGATTGTCTCGCAGATGCACCGTTCGCCCGGCGTGTTCTTCGATCATGATAAGGGTAAGACCCACTCGTCCGGCAAGCTTCTGTTCGCCGCGCGGATCATTCCTTATCGCGGCTCCTGGCTCGATTTCGAGTTCGACGCCAAGGACGTGGTGTTCGTGCGGATCGACCGTCGCCGCAAGCTTCCGGCCACCACTTTCCTTTATGCCCTGGGCATGGACGGCGAGGAAATCCTGACCACCTTCTACGAGGTCGTGCCGTTCGAAAAGCGCGACATGGGTGGTGTGGCCGGATGGGCCACCCCCTACAAGCCCGAGCGCTGGCGTGGCGTGAAGCCCGACTTCCCGCTGATCGACGCCGACACCGGCGAGGAAGTGGCGCCAGCCGCGACGAAAATTTCGGCCCGCCAAGCCAAGCGGCTGGCCGACAATGGCCTGAAGACGCTGTTGCTGTCGCCTGAAGCGCTGGTCGGCCGCTACCTGGCGCGCGATGAAGTGAACTCCACCACCGGCGAAATCTATGCGGAAGCGGGCGATGAACTCGACGCGACCTCGATCGCCGCGCTTGAGGAGCAAGGCTTCACGACCATCGACGTTCTGGACATCGACCACATCACGGTCGGGGCCTACATCCGCAACACCCTGCGTGTCGACAAGAACGCCATCCGCGAAGACGCTCTGTTCGACATCTACCGGGTGATGCGTCCGGGTGAGCCGCCTACGGTCGAAGCCGCCGAAGCGATGTTCAAGAGCCTGTTCTTTGACCAGGAGCGCTACGATCTGTCGTCCGTCGGCCGGGTGAAGATGAACATCCGTCTCGAACTCGATTGCCCCGACGACGTGCGAGTCATTCGCAAGGAAGACGTTCTTGAAGTTCTGAAGACCCTGGTGGGTCTGCGCGACGGCCGCGGCGAAATCGACGACATCGACAACCTTGGCAACCGCCGGGTCCGTTCGGTCGGCGAGCTTCTGGAAAACCAGTATCGCGTCGGTCTGCTGCGGATGGAGCGGGCGATCAAGGAGCGTATGTCCAGCGTCGATATCGACACGGTGATGCCGCATGATCTCATCAACGCCAAGCCGGCGGCAGCGTCCGTGCGCGAGTTCTTCGGCTCTTCCCAGCTGTCGCAATTCATGGACCAGACCAACCCGCTGTCTGAGATCACCCATAAGCGCCGCCTTTCGGCGCTCGGCCCCGGCGGTCTGACGCGCGAGCGCGCGGGCTTTGAAGTGCGCGACGTCCACCCGACCCACTATGGCCGGATCTGCCCGATCGAAACCCCGGAAGGCCCGAACATCGGCCTGATCAACTCTCTGGCGACCCACGCCGTCGTGAACAAATACGGGTTTATCGAAAGCCCCTATCGTCGGGTCAAGGACGGCAAGCTCACCGATGAGGTGGTCTACATGTCGGCCATGGAAGAAGCCAAGCACGTCATCGCTCAGGCCAATATCGCCCTGCTCGATGGCGTGATCGTCGATGACCTGGTTCCGGGCCGCGTCAACGGCGAACCCTCGCTGCTCGCCAGGGATCAGGTCGACCTGATGGACGTCAGTCCCAAACAGGTCGTTTCGGTTGCCGCGGCTTTGATACCGTTCCTGGAAAACGATGACGCCAATCGCGCCCTGATGGGCTCGAATATGCAGCGTCAGGCGGTTCCGCTGATCCAGTCCGATGCCCCGCTGGTGGGCACCGGCATGGAGTCGGTGGTGGCCCGGGATTCGGGGGCCGTCGTCATCGCGCGCCGCTCGGGCATCGTCGAACAGATCGACGGC
>JAYTXV010000244.1:0-2177 GCA_043742805.1 Caulobacteraceae bacterium
TGGATTTCGACGAGGCTGACCGGATGAATGCGGTGCTCGGCAACCAGTTCATCGCCGATCTGGCCCCCAAGCACCCGATCTACGCCAGCCTGCTGCCCAGGGCGGCCCGCGAGGCGCTGGGTCGGCCGCACAATGACGGACGCCGCGCCATGGCCCTGCTACTGGAGGAAGGCTTCCGCAATGAAGGCTATGTCGACATCTTCGATGGCGGCCCGACCCTGTTCGCCAGTATCGATGATCTGAAGGCGGTCAAGGACAGCCGGCGGGTGCAGGTGACGGCCATTGGGCCGGACGTCGAATCCGCCGACCGGCTGGTCAGCACCGGATCGGCCGCCGGTTTCCGGGCGGCGCATGGGCGGCTGGCGGTCGGCGACGACAATGGCGCGGAACTGGACCAGACCCTCGCGATGGCCCTTGGTGTAACTATAGGCGATTGGGTGCGTCATGTCAGTTTCTGAGCTCGTCTCGTTCGACCCCTGCACCGACGAGGTGGTCTGGCGCGGCGCGGCGATCGACACCGCCGGTCTGGACGCGATGGTTCGCGGCGGGCGCACAGCGTTCGCCGATTGGGCCGAAACGCCGCTGGAGGCTCGCCGCGAAGTGGCGCTGCGCTTCGCCGCGCGGGTCAAGCAAGACCGCGAGACGATCGCCCGGCTGATCTCGCTGGAAACCGGCAAGCCCTATTGGGAGACCCTGACCGAAGCCGACAGCGTCGCGGCCAAGGTGGTGATTTCGATCCGCGCCCAGGACGCTCGCGCCGGCGAAACCGTGGCCGAGGCCGGCGGCGTGCGCCAGGCCCTGCGCCACCGGCCGCATGGGGTCCTGGCGGTTATCGGCCCGTTTAACTTCCCGATGCACCTGGCCAATGGCCACATCGTCCCGGCCCTTCTGGCTGGCAACGCGGTGGTGTTCAAGCCCAGCGAAAAGACCCCGGCCAGCGGCCTGCGCATGGCAGAACTCTGGCGCGAGGCGGGTCTGCCCGAGGCCGTGCTTCAAGTCGCCGTCGGTGATGGATCGACCGGCCGCATCTTGGTGGCTCACGACGGCATCGATGGAGTGCTGTTCACCGGCGGCGCGGCGGCGGGCCGAAGCATCCACCGGGCCCTGGCCGGACGGCCGGACAAGATCCTGGCCCTGGAGCTGGGCGGCAACAACCCGTTGATCGCCTGGGACGTCGATGACGCCGAGGACGCCGCCCACTTGATCGTTCAGTCGGCCTTCATCTCCGCCGGTCAGCGCTGCTCCTGCGCCAGACGCCTGATCGTGCAAGCGGGACCGAGCGGGGATCGGATCATCGAAGCCCTGGTCGAGGTGATTGATCAGCTTCGCGTTGGCGGCCCGTTCGACCAGCCCCAGCCGTTCATGGGTCCGGTGATCGATAACGCCTCGGCCGACGTGCTTATTCACGCCCAGGATCGCCTCGTCACCGCCGGCGCCCGCGCAATCCGCGCCATGGCTCGCCACTCCCCTGCCCTTCCCTTGCTGCGGCCCGCCGTGCTGGATGTCACTGGCGCCACCAGCCGGCCGGACGAGGAATACTTCGGCCCGGTGCTGCAAGTGGTCCGGGTCGGCACGTTCGACGCCGCCCTGACCGAAGCGTCGGACACCCGCTTCGGCCTGGCCGCCGGGCTGATCGGCGGCGACGAGGCGCTCTATCGGCGGTTCTGGCGAGGGGTCCGGGCCGGCGTGGTCAACTGGAACCGGCCAACCACCGGCGCCGTCTCGGCCGCGCCGTTCGGCGGCATCGGGGCCTCGGGCAACCACCGCGCCAGCGCCTTCTATGCCGCCGACTATTGCGCCTTTCCGGTTGCCGGTCTTGAGGCGGCCAGCCCCCGGTTCCGCATCCAGGAGGGCCTGTGACCACCACCGAGATCAATTTCGACGGCCTGATCGGCCCAACCCACAACTACGCGGGACTGTCGTCAGGCAATCTGGCCTCGCTCGGCAACGCCGGCGCGGTCGCCCGGCCGCGCGCTGCGGCGCTGCAGGGCCTGGCGAAGATGCGGCGGTTGATGGACCTCGGCGTCGACCAGGGTTTCTTCCCCCCGCCGCTCCGACCCGCGACCGGAATCTTGCGGACGTTGGGGTTCGATGGCGAGGACGGCGAGGTCCTGACCTCGGCCGCGCAAGCCGATCCCCAGTTATTCCGCGCCGCCTGCTCGGCCTCATCGATGTGG
>JAYTXV010000245.1:0-6778 GCA_043742805.1 Caulobacteraceae bacterium
GCCATCTCAAGCGCCCCGGTACAATATATCGACTACAGCATCCAAATTTTCGAACTGAAACTCCATCGCTTCGAGGTTGCGCTGTATCGTATAGGCAGGGTGCGGCGCTTCGGGAGGAAGCCAGGCAATCCGGTCAGCAGGCTGTTTGGGAGAATGACCGACGGCATAAGCTAGGCCGTCGTGCCGAGCCGCCGTGAGGAAACCATCCCTGTAGAATTGAAGCAGCGCGTGTTGCCAGGCTTGGGCTTGGGGGGTGTCGTATTCCGTCAGGAGATTGATGAGTTCGCGGACGCCGCTGGGTCGGTTCCCGCCGACCATGAGCTTCTCGTGCGCGCCTTTCATGATGCCAGTGTTGCTAACCGTAAGGCATTTGGCTTCGATCGTCAGAATGTCGGTGATCACGCCGTTGGCGTCTTTACGGAACGCCAATCCATCATCGCCCGTCCGACCTGGCCGCTTTTCTTTTTCCGCATCTGGGTCGTGCGCCTCACCCGCCAGTAGGCGTTCTTTGATCAGGTCGAGATGCTGAAATTCCTGATCGTGGAAACGGAAAAGCAGCGCTGGAACCATCCAATCGGCATGACCGATCGCTCCAAAATGCTCCACCGCGAGCACGCCTAGCGTTTCGCCAAGATAACCCTGAAGCGATATGCGATTGAGCATAGCGGGGTAATGCGCAGCAGGGTCGTGCGCCAGATCGTTGAAGGGCGACAGATCGTCTTGGAAGCCCGAGCGTATCCGACGCCGGGCATCGTCCAACGCTTCTTGGACATAGGCGATCAGTTCATCACGCAATGGCCCGAGGGCGCCGTGAACTTCTCGCCAAACCCGCAACCGGTAGCGTTGATGCGTCTGGGGTATTTCTTGATCGACCAACCAAGAACTGAGAGGAACAGGCGCTAGGCGGCGAAATCGAATCACGTTGTCTAGTCATCCCCTCCATTCCCCAAGCACATCGTTAGCACCGAAAGGCTCGGAATGCATTTACCGTTGTGGCTCTCGGTCAGGCTCAGTTCACTGAGATTGAAATAATCGGCTACCGTCGAGGGGCAGGACGCGCGCCATTGGCACTTTACCACCGTGCAAACGCCATTCTCCCAAACTGGCACGCACCCGGTCAGTGGAAACCTCGATTTCGGCCTCAAAGTCGACGCCAACGGTTGGCTTTTCTACACGCGCGGCGCCGACCGAGCGACCGGGTTTGGCGAGGTCCTTGTCTTTGATTTCCTGACCTTCGAGAAGGCCATACGACCCGCCGACCGCTCACGCCGGCATGGACCATGACGTTCCTCATGAAGTGGACTCGGCAGCGTTGCAAAGTGGCCGTTGGTGTCAGGTAAACTCGGCCATGCCGCATTGATTGTCAGCAGTCGGATTTTATCACGCGGCCGCAGTTGCCGCCGCCCACGTCTGATGGGCCTCTGCTCGGAAGCGGGGGAGGGTCGATCGGCGGATCAGGTGAATCTGGCAATCGACGCTGGCGAACCAAACCACATAGAAGGTAAGAAATACTAATGCCAACCAAACCGAAATCAAAGCCCGACGACCCAGTACGGTTTCGCCGCTTCATCAATGCCGCCAAAAAAACCAGCGTTGATGAAAGCGGAAACTTGTTCGCTATGGCATTCGAACGCTTTGTTCCCGTCCGTCAGGATATGTAGCTGGACGGGCGTTGCGCAATTAACTCAAGCAGCGACATTTCGTCGTAGTAGTGACCAATATGCAAGGGTGCCAGTCGCGACATTAGCCGCGTGGGCGGGCCGCCCAGATCGTTTTCAGACTGTTTTTGGTGGTAAATCTCGTAACAGATCATATCGGCTACCTGTAGCGGGATAATATTCTTTGGCGTATTAGCCGAACACGACGTGATCCACTCCGCGTAATGTTGACTCGCGGTGTAAGCCTGCCCGACAAACTCCGCTCTTTTTCCAAATTGCTCGTTGATGGCGTATACTACCGCCGTGCGGCGATTGCTGTTGGCCCCAAGCGTGTTGATCGTGCTCAAACAGAGTTCGAAGCATAGGCTGTAGGGTGTCGGGAAGCGCTCCGCAAATTGCGGCGACTTATGAATCTTATGCCACGCGTCTAAGTCTACTGAACCGGATAAGATCTTGAGATTATAGCCCGCAGCTATAACCGCCAAGTCGTCGTAGAGCCGGAAGCGCTCGTCCTCGCCGATACCTTTGTAGGCTTTGTGCCCCCCCGCGCAGTGCTGAGTATGGAACGGCGCCAGTGCATTAGGTAGGCGTTGCCGCCAGCGAGGCTCAAGATTTTGCCAATCAAGTTCGCATCCGATTAGGCCGCCGACCGTGAGTCGCTTAGCGGTCGGGTTTAGGCCCGTCTCATCGATATAGGCCCAGAGCATTGATACCAACTTGGGTGGATCGGGAAGTAGCCCATCAACGATAACTGCTACGGGAACTAGTGGTAATATCATTGTACTACGCCCCCGACCGGGTTTGCAAACGTCTATATCGCCAAAGCCGGCCGCCAAGTTCGGGGACCTCAAGGCCGCCACCTCGCAGCGCATGGCCTCCGGCGACCTGCAATCCGCCCGCCGATACCAATGCCATAGCCAATCCCTGCATCGTCCAAGGTCGACACGACTAGCCGGACGGCGCGGCCGCGCCTAAGCTCGAGGAAACAGACTCTGAAACAGGATTTCCACGGCGTGCCTTGGGTAGCGCAGTGACGCCGCGCCCTTGGGGGTGTCCGAGCTCAGAATACCGTCGCCGATCATGCGTCGATCAGGCCGCAAACAAAAATTCCAACCGGCCCTTGTATTGCAATATGCGATAATCTATTTCTGTCCTCATGGTCGATGCCGCCACCGATTTTGTCCCGCCGCTGTTCACCGCCTCGTCCGACGACGACGCGGCCGCGAACGACAATGTGGACCTGTTCGGCCCCGCCATCCACCGCGCGGAGCGCCGTTTGCGTGATCTTGAGCGGCTGACGCGGATCGGCATGGACATTTCGGAGGCTCTGCACGATCGCGTCCTGACGGAGGGCGTGGCCGCCGCGGAGGCCGCCGTCAACAGCGCTGCTGTTGATGGTTCCGCAAAGTCTGCGGCCCAGCAATCCCCACGCTTCGACCCCACCGATGCCTTCGCCAAGATCTCCCGCACGGTGCGCCTGACGATCAATCTGGAGACCAAGGCCGACGAAGCCCTGCGCGCCCTGCAATCGGGCCAGTTCCTTGCCCGCGAGACCCGCAAGGCCGAGCGCAAGCAACGCCAAAAGGCCGGCGTGAGACAGCGCTTCGACGCCGCGCGCGCCATCATCGACAATCGGGTCTCGGCCGTGATCGACCGCGAGTCCCTGAACGAGGCCGATTTTTGCGAGCTGATGGAAGCGCTCGATGAACGCTTCGGCGAAGACGATGCCTATCTCGATATCGAGGACCGCCCCTTGCGGCAGACCGTGGAACGGCTTTGCAAGGATCTGGGCCTGTCGCCCGATTGGAGCCGCTGGATCGGAGACGACTGGATCGCCGATGACGGTCCGGCCAAGCGGTCGCACTGGTCGGTCTTCAACACCTCCAGCCGAACGCGGCTCTATCCCAACGGCGAGCCCGACGATCCTGACAGCTAGGCCGGCGCCGAGGTTGGCCAATTCCCCCCGCACCGCCTTTCGCCCTGAGAACGGGGCAAGCGCCTCAAGGGCCCGAGCAAACACCGAGCATGATCCTGGTCGGCGGCGCCTACGTCTAGCTGGCCGAGACCCCATCGGCGGTCCGGTGGGCGATGATCCAGAACATCAGCGCCCAGGCGGCGCCGGCGCTCCAGCCGGCGAACACGTCCGACGGCCAATGGACGCCCAGATAAAGCCGGCTAAGTCCGATCAGGATGGCGACGGCGATGAAGATCGTCAGCAAATAGAGCCTGACGCCCCAGGATTTCTGCGAGCGGGCCAGCATGGCCCCGACGGTCAGATAGGTGGCGGCGGAGATCATGGCGTGGCCGCTGGGAAAGCTGGCGTTGTCGACCATGGCCAGGTGGGGCACGATTTCCGGGCGAGCGCGATGGAAGCTGAGTTTAAGCAGCGCATCCAGCACCGAGGCGCCGACGATAGCGGCCAGGAATACGATCATCGACCGCCAGCGCCGGGTCAGGGCGAAGAACCCCGCCACCGCGATGGTGAACAGCCAGATGAAGGTGAACCCGCCCAGGGCGGAAAGATCGATCGCCGATTGCAGCAGCCAGGGCGGGCCGATCGGCGTGGCCAGATGGCCGGGCGTTCGCAGGGCCAGCAGGATGGCGTTGTCGGAGGCGGCGGTGTCGCCCTTCAGTATCTGCTCGACGATACGGCCGAAGACGGCCAGGCCGGAGAGGCAGAGCAGGGCGACCAGCGGATGAACGCCCGCTGCGGAAGCGCGGGACCACAGGCCAGGCCGGCGGCCCTGAGTCACCCCTTGCCTTCGATCTCGGCCAGGATCTCGGCCAGGATCTCATCCGTATGCTCACCGAGCCTCGGGGGATGACGCCGGATGTTGGCAGGGGTGGCGGCATAGTTGACCGGGGGGCGCAGAGCGACATAGGCGCCGGCCTCCGGGTGTTCATAGCGCTCGAACATTCCGACCGCGTCGAGGTGCGGGTCGGTGGGCAGGTCGTCCAGCCGGTTCATCTTCACCACCGGGATCTGCAGCGGCTTGAGCAGGCCAAGCCACGCGTCGGTGGTCTTGGTGCGCACCACCTCCTCGACCAGAGCGAACAGTTCGGGGCCGTGCTGGGCACGGACCCGAAAGTCGGCAAAGCGCGGGTCCTTGGCGAAGGTGTCGCCCCAGCCGGCGGCGGCAAAGAACTGGTCCCACTGGTTGTCGGTATAGGGCAGCAGGCCAATGTGGCCGTCCAAGGTGGCGTAGGGCTTGCGCTTGGGATTGGTGACGCGCGGATAGCTCCAGGGTCCGGTCGGCGGGTCATAGACGTGGCCGAAGAAGTGCTCGGCCAGGTTGAAGCTGGCCAGGCACTCCATCATCGGCACTTCGACGAACTGGCCCTCGCCGGTGCGCTGGTGGTGGAACAGCGCCGCGGTGATGGCGTTGGCCATGAACAGGCCGCTGACCTTGTCGGCCACCAGGGTCGGCAGCAGCCGCGGGGTGGGGTCGCCGTCGACGCGGCAGGAAAGATCGGCCAGGCCCGCCGCCGACTGGATCAGATCGTCATAGGCCGGCTCGCCCGCATAGGGGCCGGCGGCGCCATAGCCGGCGCCGTGCACATAGACGATGTCGGGCTTGATGGCCTTGACGCTGTCGTAGTCGAGACCCAGGCGCTTGAGGCCGTCATAGCGCACCGACGCCGCGAACACGTCGCTGGACAGGATCAGCTTGCGCAGCGCGTCCTTGGCCGCATCCTCGCGCAGATCGAGCATCATCGAGCGCTTGTTGCGGTTGATGGTCATGAAGATCGGGCCCAGGTCGTCGGGTCCGTCCGGCTGGCCGCGGCCGGTCCAGCGCATGATATCGCCGCCGGCGCCGCGCCGGCCGCCGGGAAACTCCACCTTGATCACGTCGGCGCCCAGGTCCCCCAGCATCTGGGTGGCATAGGCGCCGAACACCACGCTGGTCATGTCCAGGATGCGCACGCCCTTCAGAGGGCCGGTGGCCTCGGCGGCCAGCTCACGGGTCTTGGGCAACTTTCCTCGCTCCCTTTTCCTTGGGGCGCCGATGACGCCTTGAGTTTCCGGCCCTATAGTGATCCCACGGAATTGAAAACGCCAAGGGAGCCCAGCGCCGGATGAATTTCGAACTGCTCGAAGAGCATCGTATGCTCAAAGATCTGGTGACCCGGTTCGTCAAGGACGAGCTGATGCCGCTGGAGGCCGGCGTCCTGGCGCGGGAAGCCGACGGCAAGGGTCTGGGCCTGGCGCCCGAAGACCAAACGCGCCTGGACGCGGTGTCCAAGACGCTGGGCCTCTGGGGTCTGGACGCGCCCGAAGACGTCGGCGGCATCGACCTGCCCAACGTGGCGATGATCGGCGTCAACGAAGAGCTGGGACGCACCGTCACGCCCTATACCCTGCCCCCCGACAGCCCCAATCTGAGGATGCTGGCGGCGACGGTCAGCGAGCGCCAGCGCGTGGCCTATCTCGAGCCCTATGTGCGCGGCGAGACCATCTCGGCGATCGGCATATCGGAGCCGGGCGCCGGGGGCGATCCGGCGGGGATGATCACCCACGCGGAACGCGATGGCGACGACTGGATTATCAACGGCCGCAAGATCTGGATCAGCCGCGCCGACCACGCCGACTTCACCATATTGATGGCCATCACCGACAAGGAAAAGCGCGCCCGCGGCGGCATCTCGGCCTTCCTGGTCGACAAGGGCACGCCCGGCTTCAACGTCCTGCGCCGCATCCCGATGGTTGGTGGGGCGGTGACCTATGAGATCGCGCTGGAGGACTGCCGCGTCGAGGGCTGGAAGCTGCTGGGCGTCGAGGGCCAGGGCTTCGCGCCGATGCAGCTGCGGCTGGGCACCCGGCGGATCCAGATGGCCGCCTGGTCGATCGGCATGGCCCAGCGGGCGCTGGACATGATCATCGAATATGCGCCCCAGCGCGTCACGTTCGGCCAGCCCCTGTCCGAGCGCCAGGCGATCCAGTGGTGGGTGGCGGACGCCGCGACCCGCATCCACGCCGCCCGGCTGATGACCTACGACTGCGCCTGGAAGCTGGACCAGAAACGCGACGTGCGGCTCGAGATCTCGATGATCAAGGCCTACGCCACCGAGATGGCCTGGGAGGTCGTCGACCGGGCCATGCAGACCTTCGGCGCCATGGG
>JAYTXV010000246.1:0-14332 GCA_043742805.1 Caulobacteraceae bacterium
TTGACCGCCTGGAATTCGGGAGCCACTAGCCCCTGACCGTTCAGAGCCGTACCCGGCGGAGAATAGAAGGGGGTCCAGAAGTTGAATACCGATGGAGCAGTCATCACGGTCTGTTGGAGGACCGGCGGCGCGCTCGTCGAGGCAATGATCCAGGCGCCCGATGTCGATGCGGCCTTGAAGCCGCGCGCCCAGTTGGCCAGGCGGATCACAGGCTCCCGCAGCTTGCCGAAAGTGGCGCTGGTGGCGACCGTGTCATCGCGGGCCTCCGGGTCGGTGAGGATCGCCTGGACCACGGCGCCTAGATTGCCGCGCACGCCCGTGCCGTCGTCGTTAAACACCCCCGCCACGCGGAACACATAGGCGGGACTGGGGTTGCTGGTCACCAGCCTCTGGATCAACTGGCGGCCGATGAACGGCCCGACGTTGGGATGATTGAACAGCGTGTCGAGGGCGATCTTCAGGTCGCCCAGAGAATCCGGGGCCGCCGACGCGGGAATCGTGACGCCGAGGAACGTCTTCGCCGTCGTCTGATGATAGGTCGGATAGGGGATCATCGGCGTGATCGGCGCGGCCGGATCGTGGGAGAGGCCCATCGTCGTCGCAGGGAAGAAGGTCTGCCGCCCGCCAGTGGCGATCGGATTTGCCGAATACCAGCTGAACCCCGTGAACACCGCAGAGAGTCCGGCGATGTCCGCGTGCGAATAGGTCGGAATCGGGTTCCCTGAACCGTCGGTCTGAACCGAACCGTCCTGATTGAGCTGGTAGAGCCCGACGGTCATCAGTTGCATGACCTCGCGGGCATAGTTTTCGTCGGGATGCTGCCCGGTGGCCGCATTGGCCGGCACGTTGGCCAAATAGGTCAAATAAATACCCATCATAGGATGAAGGGTGACCTGTTCGAGAAGCGTCCGGAAGTTGCCCAGTGCGTTGCGGCCCAGCATGTCGTAGTAGTCCGCGACGCCCGAAGTGTAGGAGGCGATCACGAGATTGTCGAAAGAGACCACGAATATTTGGGAGAGCGCGAATTTTACGCGCTGCCGCAGTTGATCGGCGGCGGTTACGGCCTGCTGCCAGAAGCTTTCGTAGAATTCTCTTGGGCGCAGCGGCTGCCCCGGGGCGACCGCCAGGCGCTGCTGGACAAACGACAGGTGCGATCCGGACACCGGCATGGCCAGCTGGTTTCCGATCCAACCCGCGATGCCCGCCGATTGCACGTCGGCGATCGAGGTGTCGCTCGCGCCGAAAGAGGCCTGGACCAGGAAGCGCGCCGCGCTCGAGGGGCTGACCGACGATGACGCCGCGCTCAGGTGGGAGGACTTGATCGCCTTGGAGACGACAACCGCGCCTCCGGCTGCGGCGGCTATAGTCGCAAGTCCCGCCGGCAGGAGCCTATCGCTCGAGCGGTCGCTCATGCGTGGTTATTGCCCGTCATCGAACACCCCCCTTGACTGCATCGACCTACAGCAAGCGCCCGCTCAAATAAGTTTACTTAATGGCTAAGATGTCAAGGGGGTTGCAGAAATCACGTAGCGATTTTTCACTTCGACACATTGATATCGGCGTCTTGTGAGGCGGAATCCCAGGCGGCCGCGCGCTAGTAGGGCCCTACCTGGCTAGATTACCAAGGCCTGCTGATAGTCGAGGTAGGCCGAGCACATGCCCATACAGGCGATGGCGCGGTTGCAGTAGGCCCTGGCGGACCCTTTGAAGCCCAGGGCCTCGCGGTAGTGCTTCCTGCCGAGATACATGGCGCCGAGATTGACCCAGCCTTCGCCCAGGTAAGGAATAAGAGTAGTATGGAAGCCGACTAAAGCTGCCAAGATCTCGATAATTGCTCCAAACCTTGATACCCTTAAAGTGGTTCCGCAATGACAACTTGGTATCATATTACATTATCCAACCTGTCGCCTATCCAGCCCCGGCATCGTCAATTCCAGCGCCCATTCCGACATGGATCGAACCATTGCCGAAAGCCAATTCCGGTCGGTTGCATTGATTTTTGGCATTGAACTGTAATTAGAACTTGTGGCTGGTCGAGCTGATTGCGGAGTTCTCGGTTGGAGGAACAGTATCCTGACCCGCGCCTAGAGTCAGAACATGGATATAGTCCTCGAACTGAGCTTGCGTCGGCTTGTTAGCCACCACGAGATAGATTGTCGCCGCCTTCGGACCGTTTCGGATGATCACAGGGGTCCCTGAAATGTCATATCAACCGTCGGCGATCCCCACGCCGACATCAGCCGCATTCCGGGTGAATCCGAGGTTGGCCTGGCAAAGCACGGCGTATGTCGGGGCGTCGAACGCATGGACGCCATTGTTCCTCGTGGCGATCAGCAAACTGACCATCACCGGCGCGGCGCGGCGCGGGTTGGTAACTCGCTGGCGGCGGCCACCACGGGACAAAGGCTTCAGGATCGATGCCCCACCTGGCGCCGATCGCGCTGTTCGGCCAGTTCGCGGCGGCTGGTTTTACGGGCGCCGTAAGCGCCTCTGACCTCGCCGCCGCAATAGGTGGAACCCGTGGGGACCACGCGGCCTATCGGTCGATTTTTGCGTCGCATTGACCGCAAGCACCAACGATAGATCTAGCGCCTCGTGACACTGAATCGCAGCAGCTCATGCTGAGGTAAGGCCCAGCCTGGCTGGAGCACCAGGGCCTGCTGATAGTCGAGGTAGGCCGAGGCCTCGTCGTCCATGCCCTCATAGGCGATGGCGCGGTTATAGTAGGCCTTGGCGGGCTCCTTGACGCCCAGGGCCAGGGCCTTATCGATATCGCTCAGGGCCTCGCGGTAGCGCTTCTTGCCGAGATACATGGCGCCGCGATTGACCCAGCCTTCGCCCACGTCGGGGATCAGGGCGATACCGGCGTCAAGATCGGCACGGGCGGCGTCGAACTCGCTGCGAAGCAGCTTCATCACTCCGCGGTTGATCAGGGTGCCACCTCGGTCACGCGGTTCCAGCATCTCTGTGTCCAGAGCAAAAGTGCAGGCCGCCAGCGCGGCGTTGTCAGATTTGCCCGCCTTGGCGGCCAGATAGCAGTCCTGAGCCTGCCCGCCGCCAAGCACCGAAATCGCCGCCGAGGCCGGTCCGGCCGCCAGAGCCAACACCGCTATCAAGCCCCATAAGATGTTCACAGTCACTCTCCCTGGTCACTCGGCCCTGACCATCCCACCAGAGGGTTACGCCACGGCCCGCGCTTGTCAATTTAACCGCCAAGCACATCCTTGGGATCGGCGAGGTTAAGGAGGGGCTCGCCGGCCACGAAGCGGCTGAGGTTGTCGAGAAACAGGGCGGCGTTGCGGATGTCCTGGCCACCGGTGATGCCCGAGGAATGCGGTGTCAGGCTGACCCCAGGATGACCCCAGAACGGACTTTCCGCCGCCAGAGGCTCGGTCTGGAACACATCGAGCAAAGCATGCTCGGGCACACCCGCTTCGAGCGCCGCCAGAAGCGCCGCCTCGTCCACCAGCCCCCCTCGCCCCACATTGACCAGCATCGAGCGCGGCTTCATGGCGGCAAGGAAACCCGGGCCGGCCAGATTGCGGGTCTCAGCGTTGAGAGGGCACGAAAGCACCACCACATCGGCGGTGGGCAGCAGATCCGACAGATTGGCCAGCGACCCGATCCGGTCGGCCAGGGCGTGAGCCGCCTGGTCGCGCCGCACGCCGGTGATCGACGCGCCGAAGCCCCGCGCCCGGGTGGCCACCGCCTGGCCGATGGCGCCGAACCCGATGATCAGCCAGTTCGAGCCGTTGACTTCGCGAAACGGCCGTGGCCGCCAGACCTTGGCCGCCTGATCCTCGCGCCAACCGGCGCCGCGCTGGAAATGGTCAAGCACGCCCCAAAGCACATAGTCGGCGATGCCGACGGCCTGGCCGTGGCTGATGCTGAGGCCGGCGCCCTTGGCGACAATCTGTTGGAAGATCGGGTGGTCGAACCCAGCCGCGGCGCTCTGCACCCACTTCAAGGCCGGCGATTTCAACATCGCCGAGGCGAACATGCGGCTGGCGGAGCCGAGAAACGCGCGATGGTCCGCCCAGACGATGTCAGGCGCGGCTTCGTCCGCCGAAAGCACCTGTCCGCGAAGCGCTATGACACCCGTGTCATCCATGATCAGGATGTCGAGGTCCGGCGCCCTGGCGGCGATCTCGGCGGCTACGACAGCATAGGACGGGGCGTAAATGAGCAGGCGGGTCACTCTGGCGGCTTCCTTGGGATTGGGGCATGGCGGCTCGGGAAAACCGTCTTTGCCGCGCTTTGCTGTCGCGGGCGAGTCCCGAGACGGCGATGATGGCGTGAGAGGCCGCAACGGATGACGGGCAATGTGACGAAGCTGCTCGGCGCCGGACCGGGCCGCACCTGGGTCCAGCCTGAGCTGGCGGGGCTGGGTCGCCTGCCCGCGCGCGCTACGCTGTATCCGTTTGCCAATGGCGAAATGGCCAGAACGCATGGCCGGGACGCTTCGCCCTGGTTCCTAAGCCTGAACGGCGACTGGCGCTTCAGCCTGGCGCCGCGCCCGGAGGCCGTTCCCGCGGATTTCGCCGATCGGGCCTTCGACGACACCGCCTGGACAGCGCTTCCCGTGCCGTCCAACTGGACGATGCACGGGCATGACCGGCCGCACTACACCAATGTGCGGATGCCCTTCGACACCCCGCCGCCCGATGTGCCGCACGACAATCCCACCGGGCTCTACCGGACAACAGTCCAGGTTCCGGCGGACTGGAGCGGGCGACGGATCGTGCTGCATGTCGGGAGCGCCGAGAGCGTGCTTTACGTTTGGGTAAACGGCGAGGCGGTGGGGATGGGCAAGGACAGCCGCCTGCCGCAGGAGTTCGACCTGACCCCGTTTGTAGCGCCCGGTGAACTGGCCCTGGTCTGCTGCGCCGTCGTCAAGTGGTCGGATGCGTCGTTCGTCGAGGACCAGGACCAGTGGTGGATGGGCGGGATCCATCGCGAGGTATTTCTGTATTCCACCGGCCGCGCCTGGATCGACGACGTGTTCGCCGTCGCGACGCTGAAAGACGGCCTGATCGAAGGCCATCTGACGGTGACGGCGAGGCTCGGCTTTGCCGACCGGCCCCGTGACGGTTGGATGATCCGCGCCGAACTGTTCGACGGCGACGGACGCCCCGTCCTGTCCGAACCCCTGACGGGTCCGGTGAAGGCCAACGCCGCGGATCACCATCCCTATCGGGGGCCACTGAACATGGTCACCCTGACGGCGGATGTCGCCGCTCCAGCGCCGTGGTCGAGCGAAAGCCCCGCGCTCCACACCCTGGTGGTGTCATTGCACGATGGCGACGGCCCGGCCGCCGAAGCAACATCCTGCCGCGTCGGATTCCGGCGGGTGGAGCTGGGCGACCGGGAACTGCTGATCAACGGCAAGCCGGTGATGATCGCCGGCATGAATCGCCACGAGCACCATCCGGTTCGCGGCAAGGCGATCACCCGCGACGACATGATCGCCGATATCGAACTGATGAAGCGGTTCAACGTCAATGCGGTCCGCTGTTCGCACTATCCCAACGCCGAGGCGTGGTACGATCTGTGCGACGAATACGGCCTCTATCTGATCGACGAGGCCAATGTGGAGGCCCACGCCTATCTGCATCAGCTTTGCGCCGACCCGCGCTACGCTACCCAGTTCCTGGAGCGCGGCCTGCGCATGGTGGAGAGGGACAAGAACCATCCCAGCGTGATCGTCTGGTCGCTGGGCAACGAGAGCGGTTATGGACCCAATCACGACGCCATGGCCGGCTGGATCCGGCGGCGGGACCCGTCGCGGCCACTACATTATGAGGGTGCGATCTGGGGCTGGGACCGGTCGGTGAAAACCGGCTTCGGCGAGGGCCCCGGCGTCGCCGACGGCGGCAGACTCGCCAGCGACCTGATCTGCCCGATGTATCCGTCGATCGAGAGCCTGGTCGCCTGGGCGGAGGACGACGATCCGGCCGACCGGCGGCCGATGATCCTGTGCGAATATTCCCACGCCATGGGCAATTCCAACGGCAGCCTGGGAGACTACTGGGACGCATTCGAGCGGCATCATGGCCTTCAGGGCGGCTTCATCTGGGAATGGGCCGACCATGGCATTCTGAAGCTCAACGACAGGGGCGAGCCGTTCATGGCCTATGGGGGCGATTTCGGCGACACGCCCAACGACCTGAACTTCTGTTGCGACGGCATCATCGGCGCCGACCGCATTCCCCATCCGGGATTGTGGGAGTTCAAGAAGCTGGCCCAGCCGGTGACGGTGACCTGGGAAGATGAGTCCGCCGGCCGGCTGCAAATCCGCAATAGACGCGATTTCACCGACCTCTCCGATCTGGTCGGGACCTGGACTCTGGAAGCTGACGGTGAAGCGGTGGCGTCGGGGCGGTTGCCCGCCCTAAAGACCCGGCCCGGCGCTAGCGAGGTGGTGACAGTCGGTCTTCCGCCGATGGCCTCGTCTGAGGAGCGGGAGATGTTCCTGACCGTGCGCTTCGAGTTGGCAAAAGCGACGCGCTGGGCGCCCGCCGGGCATCAGGTGGCCTGGGACCAACTGGGTCGCGAGCGTCTCGCCCGCAACGAAGCAAGGAACGGGCGGGACCTCCGCGGTCCGGGGGAAAGGCTCCGCGTCGAACAGGAAGGCGCCGATGTCCGCGTCCTCGGCGAGGGTTTCGACGTCGCCTTCTCCGCCGCCGAGGGGCGGCTGTCGCGGTTGACCTGGCGCAATCATCCGATCCTCACCGGCGGTCCACGCCTGCAAATCTGGCGCGGCGCCACGGACAACGACGGCATCAAGGGCTGGACCGGCCAGCGGCGAAAGCCGCTGGGCCGCTGGAAGGCCGCCGGCCTGGATAACTCGACGTTCCTGACTCCGACCCTGACGGTTTCTCAAGGCGCGGATAACGCGGTGATTGTGACGATCGTCCAGATCGTCACCTGCGAAGCCGCCGCCGAGGCGGTGATCCATACCCATAGCTATGAGATCGGCGCCAACGGCGGCCTGTTTGTCCGCAACGATTTCCGCATCGACGCGGCGCTCCACGACCTGCCGCGGCTGGGCGTGACCATGACCCTGCCCGACGATTTCGAGGCTCTGGAATGGTTCGGGCGTGGTCCGTTGGAAAACTACATCGACCGCAACCGCGCGGCGGCCGTGGGCCGCTGGTCGGGCTCGGTGAGCGGGCAGTATGTGCCCTATGCTCTGCCGCAGGAGCATGGGAACAAGACCGACCTGCGGTGGATCGAACTGGCAGGCGACGCCGCCGTCGTGCGCCTCACGCCTGCCGACCTGTGCGAGGGCTCGGCCACGCGCTTCACCCCCACCGACCTGTTCGCCGCCTCCCACACCACCGATCTGGTTCCACGCGCCGAAGTGATCGTCAATCTGGACGTCCGCCAACGTGGCCTGGGTACGGGCAGTTGCGGCCCCGACACGCTCGATCGATATCGGATCGGAGCGGGGGACTATCGCCTGGATTTCGAGATCAGACCCGCCATCCGGCGCGACCTCTGACGAAAGCCATTGTGAGCGCGCGCCGGTTTTGGTCTATGGCCGGCAAACGTGCGCGCCGTCGGCCGCAAGGAGGAACCCAACGATGTCCCGCATGAAGTTCGGCGCCTTTCTCGCTCCGCACCATCCGATCGGCGAACATCCGATGCTGCAGTTCCGCAACGACCTGGCGCTGGCCAAGCATCTGGACACCCTGGGCTATGACGAGTTCTGGTGCGGCGAGCACCACTCCACTGGCTGGGAGGTCATCGCCTCGCCGGAGATGTTCCTGGCGGCGGCGGGCGAGCACACCCACACAATCAAGCTGGGCACCGGCGTGATCTCGCTGCCCTATCACCACCCGTTCAACGTCGCCCAGCGCATCGTGCAACTCGACCACATGACCCGCGGGCGGGTGATCTTCGGTTCCGGCCCCGGCGCGCTGCCCTCGGACGCCTATGTGCTGGGTATCGACCCAATGGTGCAGCGCGACCGCCAGGACGAGGCGATCGGGGTGATCAAGCGGCTGTTCGCCGGCGAGCGCGTGACGCACGAAAGTGAGTGGTTCACTCTGCGCGACGCGCGGCTACAGCTGTTTCCCTATCAAGAGGACCTGCCCTTCGCGGTGGCCTCCCAGATCAGCCCGTCCGGCATGACCCTGGCCGGCAAATATGGCGCTGGCGTGCTGTCGATCGGCTCGATGTCCACCGCCGGCCTGCTGGCCCTGCCCACCCAATGGAGCTTCGCCGAGGACGCCGCCGCCAAACACGGCCAGACCATAGATCGCAAGAATTGGCGGGTGGTGATGGTCTGGCACGTCGCCGAAACGCGCGAGGAAGCCCGCGCCCAGGCGGGCGAGGGCCTGATGCACTGGCACAACGAATATAATGTCGGCACCCTGATGCGACCGGGGGCGCTGCCGTTCAAATCGCCGAACGACGCCGTAGATCAGACGGCGTTCAGCGACGGAGCGGTGGCGGTGGTCGGCACGCCCGACGATCTGGTGAAATCGATCCGGGGCCTGATGGAGATCAGCGGCGGGTTCGGCACGGTGATCGGCTTCGCTCACGACTGGGCCAACCGCGAGAACACCCGGCGCAGCTGGGAGCTGGTGGCGCGCTATGTGATCCCGGAGATCAACGGCTTCCTGGAAGGCTATCGGACCTCGCGGCAATATGTGGTCGAACACCGCGAGTCCTTCGACCGCGCCGGGGCGGCGGTGATGCAGAAAATCATGGGCAACGAGCGAGCGGCCGCCGCGCTCCAGGAAACCATGGCCGCCCAGACCGCCACCACCGGCGGCCACACGCCGGATTTGCAAATGGAAAAGGCCCGGTAGAGAAAACGGACGCGGGGCCGGTGACCGACCACTCCCCGCTGATCGCCGGCGTCGAACTGGGCGGGACCAAAGGGGTCGCCCTGATCGCGCGGGGGCGGCGGATTCTGAGGCGGGTCCGGATTCCGACCACCCTGCCTGGCGAGACCCTGGCGGCGTTGTCCGACCAGATCGCCCAATGGTCAGATGAACTGGGTCCGCTGGAAGGCCTGGGAATCGCCAGCTTCGGCCCGCTGGGGCTCGATGCCAAGCGGCGGGACTTCGGGTTCATCACCCAGACCACCAAGCCCGGCTGGTCGAATCTTGATCTGCTGGGTCATTTCCGGGCGCGGTTCGAGGTCCCGATCGGCTTCGACACCGATGTCGGCGGGGCGGCGATCGCCGAAACCCTGTGGGGCGCGGGGGTTGGCCAGAGCGTGGTCGTCTATGTGACCGTGGGCACCGGCATCGGCGGCGGCATAGTTGTAGAAGGCCAGCCGATACACGGAAGCATCCACCCGGAGATCGGTCATCTGCGCGTCCGGCGGGCGCCGGGTGATCCATTTTCCGGCATCTGCGCTTTTCATGGCGATTGCCTGGAAGGGCTGGCGTCGGGGCCGGCCATCGCGGCCCGGGCCGGAGCGCCGGCGGAAACCCTGGGGTCCGATCATCGAATTTGGCCGACGGTGGCCGGAGCCCTGGCCGAGATGGTCGTCAGCCTGATCCTCACCCTTTCGCCCCAGCGGATCCTGATCGGCGGCGGGGTGATGACGGGCAAGCCGTTCCTGTTTCCGATGATCCGCGCCGCGACCCTGGTCCGGCTGGGCGGCTATGTGGCGGGGCTGACCCCGACTTTGCTGAGCCGGATGGTGCGGCCGCCGGGGCTTGGAGATCGCGCCGGCCCCCTGGGCGCGGTTGCCCTTGGCTTGCGGGCCATGCCAAACCGAGCGTACGCCGATCCCTGATCCCTCCACGGACCCACACCATGGGCGTCACACGATGAAGAGCCTGCTGCTGTTTGGGGCCACCGGCGATCTGGCCCGGCGGATGCTGTTGCCCTCGCTGTTCGGCCTGGACGCCGACGGCCTGCTGCCGGATGACCTGAGAATCGTCGGCACCGCCCGCAGCGACCTGAGCGATCACGACTTCAGGACCCTGGCGGCGGCGTCGCTTGGGGAGTTCATCGAGGCTGATCGTCTGAAGCCCGAACAGGTCGCCAAGTTCATTGCCCGCCTACGCTATGTCCAGCTCGACGTTTCGGCGCCGGAGCAGTTCATGGCCCTGCGCGACGCGCTCGGCGAAGCGCCGGGCGATGGCCTGAGAATTTTCCTGTCCACGGCCCCGTCGCTGTTCGGTCCCACCATCGCCGGGCTGGCCGCCGCGGGCCTGACCGGTGATCAAACCCGCTTGGCGCTGGAAAAGCCACTTGGACACGACCTGGCCTCCAGCCGCATGATCAATGACGCCGTGGCTTCGGTGTTTCCGGAAGAGCGGACCTTCCGCATCGACCACTATCTGGGCAAGGAGACGGTGCAGAACCTGTTGGCGCTGCGCTTCGGCAACGCCCTGTTCGAGCCGCTCTGGAACGCCCAGGGCATCGACAATATCCAGATCACCGTATCGGAAACCGTCGGCCTGGAGGGCCGCATGGGTTTCTATGACGCCGCCGGCGCCCTTCGCGACATGGTCCAGAATCACATGCTGCAGTTGCTGGCTCTGACGGCCATGGAGCCGCCGGCGCGGTTTGACGCCGCCAGCGTGCGCGACGAAAAGGTCAAGGTGCTGCGCTCCCTGCGCCCCATCGACCGCGAAACCGCCCTCACCCACACAGTGATCGGCCAATATGGCGCCGGCGCGGTGGGCGGCCAGCCGGTCAGGGCCTATGCCGAGGAACTGGGCCGGACCTCGACCACCGAAACCTTCGTGGCCCTGAAGGTGCATGTGGACAACTGGCGGTGGCGGGGCATCCCGTTCTATCTGCGCACCGGCAAGCGCCTGCCGGCCCGCCAGACCGAGATCTTCATCCAGCTCAAGGCCGTGCCCCACTCGATCTTCGCCGGGGCCGGGGCGGCGCTGCAGGCCAACAAGCTGATCATCCGCCTGCAGCCCGAGGAGGCCATCACCTTGCGGGTGATGATGAAGGAGCCGGGTTTGGATCGGGCCGGCATGCGGCTGCGCGAGGCGCCGCTGGACATCAGCATTCCCAACGCCTTCGCCGATTCCCGCCGCCGGATCGCCTATGAGCGCCTGCTGCTCGATCTGCTGGACGGCGACCCGACGCTGTTCGTGCGGCGCGACGAGGTCGAGGGCCAATGGACCTGGGTCGACGGCATCCGCGCCGGCTGGACGGCCAACGGCATGACGCCCAGGCCCTATGCCGCTGGGACCTGGGGTCCGTCGGCCGCCATCGCCCTGACTGAACGCGATGGGGTGACGTGGCATGATTGAGACGGCTATCCATTCGACCCTGGAGGCGGTGACCGAGCGCATCGTCAGGCGCAGCGCGCCGACCCGGCGCGCCTACCTCGACCTGATCGCCAGCGAGCGAGAGAGCGGCGTCGACCGGCCGGTGATGAGTTGCGCCAACCTGGCCCACGGCTTCGCCGCCGCCGGCGAGGACAAGGCGGCGATCCGTGCGGGCAAGGCGATGAACATCGGCGTCGTGACCGCCTACAACGATATGCTGTCCGCCCATCAGCCCTATGCGCGCTATCCAGAGGCCATCAAGCTCTTCGCCCGCGAGATCGGGATTACCGCCCAGGTGGCGGGCGGCGTGCCGGCGATGTGCGATGGCGTCACCCAGGGCATGGCGGGTATGGAACTGTCGTTGTTCAGCCGCGACACCATCGCGCTGTCGACTGCGGTGGCGCTGAGCCACGGCATGTTCGACGGCGCCTTGCTGCTGGGCATCTGCGACAAGATCGTGCCCGGCCTGCTGATCGGCGCCCTGCGTTTTGGCCACCTGCCGATGATCATGGTCCCCGCCGGACCGATGCCCTCGGGCCTGGCCAACCGCGAGAAGCAGCGGGTGCGCGCGCTCCACGCCCAGGGGTTGGCCAGCCGGGACGAACTGCTGGAGGCCGAGAGCGCCAGCTATCACGGGGCCGGCACCTGCACGTTTTTCGGCACCGCCAACTCCAACCAGATGATGATGGAGGTTATGGGCCTGCATCTGCCCGGCGCCGCGTTCGTCAACCCAGGCGCCAGACTGCGATCAGCCCTGACGCGGGCGGCTGTGCACCGGTTGGCGGCCATCGGCGGGAAGGGCGATGACTATCGCCCGCTGGGGCTTTGCGTCGACGAGAAGGCCATCGTCAACGCCGCCGTCGGCCTGATGGCCACCGCCGGATCGACCAACCACGCCATCCATCTGCCGGCCATCGCCCGGGCGGCGGGGATCATCATCGACTGGCAGGACATGGACCAGTTGTCCCGGGCCACGCCCCTGCTGGCCCGGATCTATCCCAACGGCGCGGGGGACGTGAACCAGTTCGAGGCGGCCGGCGGCATGGCCTTCGTGATCAGGGAACTGCTCGGCGCCGGCCTGCTGCATGGCGACATTCTCACCGTGGCCGGCGACGGCCTGCGGGACTATGGGCGCTCGCCCGGCCTGACCGGCGACACCCTGGCCTGGTCCGACCCGCCGGCCGAGAGTCGCGACGAGACCCTGCTGCGCGGCGCCGCAGCGCCCTTCGCGCCGGACGGCGGCATGCGGCTTGTCACCGGCAATCTCGGTCGCGCCATCGTCAAGACCAGCGCCGTGGCCGAGTCCCTGTTGACCATCGAGGCGCCCGCGCGAGTGTTCACCAACCAGGCGGCGGTGCAGGCCGCGTTCGTGGCCGGCGAACTGGACCGCGACGTGGTGGTGGTGGTCCGCTTTCAGGGACCCCGCGCCAATGGCATGCCGGAGCTGCACAACCTGACCCCGCCGCTGGGCGTGTTGCTAGACCGGGGATTCAAGGTCGCCCTGGTCACTGACGGGCGCATGTCTGGCGCCAGCGGCAAGGTTCCCGCCGCCATCCACCTAACGCCGGAAAGCCTGGGCGGCGGGCCGATCGGCAAGTTACGGGATGGCGACGTGGTTCGCCTGTGCGCGCGCACCGGGGACCTTCGCGCCAAGGTCGACCCCGGCGAATGGGACGCGCGCCCGCACGCCGAGCCGCCGCCTGGAGCCATGGGAACCGGCCGCGAACTGTTCGCGTTCATGAGGCTTGGCGCCGATGGTCCCGAACAGGGCGCCTCGGCGATGCTGGCTGCTGCGGGACTTTAACGTATGACCAATATCGACGACCTGATGCGGTTCTCCAGCGTCATTCCGGTGCTGATCATCGACGACCCCGCCAAGGCCCAGCCTTTGGCGCGAAGCCTGGTCGCCAAGGGCCATCCCGTCCTGGAGGTCACCCTGCGCACCCCGGCGGCACTGGAGGTGATCTCCGAAATGGCCAAGGTCGAAGGCGCGATCGTCGGGGCGGGGACGGTTCTGAACGCTGCCGACCTGGACGCCAGCCTCAAGGCCGGCGCGCGGTTCATCGTCAGCCCGGGCCTGACCAAGCCTCTGGCCCGCCACGCCATCGCCCGCGGCGTTCCGTTCCTGCCGGGTGTCGCCACGGCCGGAGACATCATGCGCGGCATCGACCTGGGCCTGGACCGGTTCAAGTTCTTTCCGGCGGTGGCGGCCGGCGGCATTCCCGCCCTGAAGGCCCTGGCCGCGCCGTTCGCCAACATCCGCTTCTGCCCGACCGGCGGGATCACCGAGGCGACGGCCCCCGACTGGCTGGCGCTGGACGCGGTGCTGTGTGTGGGCGGGAGTTGGGTGGCGGCGGGGCTGTGAATCCGTCTTCCCACTGGGTTGACGCTCCCGACCCCTCTACCTAGACCGGCGGGCAACCGCACCGCCGGACCGAAGAACAAAATCAAAGGAAGTTCCAGGACATGCAGCGCCAGGATTTCGACGCCGTCGCCGATCGTCTGCGCAACTGGGGCCGCTGGGGCACGGAGGATCAGCGCGGTACGCTCAACCATATCGGTCCGGAAACCCTGAGGGACGCCGCCGCCACGGTGACAGACGGCAAGCTGTTCAACCTCGGCCTGAACTTCGACAAGAACGGCCCCCAGACCGGCTCCGGACGCTTCAACCCCAAGCTCTACGCCACCGACCTGTTCACGCCGCTCAATCCGGCCAAGCCCAGCGCGGTCTATTCAGACGACGTGATCCACATGCCGCTGCAGGCCGCGACCCAATGGGACGCGCTGGGCCACGTTCACTATGACGGGGTGCTCTATAACAACTGCAAGGCGCGCGACACCTTGAGCGAAAAGGGCGCGGCGCGGCTGGGCATCGAGCATCTGGCCACGCCGGGGATCATGTCCCGGGGGGTGCTGCTGGACATCCTTCGGCTGAAGAACGCCGAGCGGTTGCCCGTCGACTACGCGATCACCGTCGACGACCTCAACGCCGCCTGCGCCGCTCAGGGCGTGTCGATGCGCAAAGGCGACATCGTGCTGATCCGCACCGGCCACATTCAGCGATTCACCGT
>JAYTXV010000247.1:0-7290 GCA_043742805.1 Caulobacteraceae bacterium
TGGAAAGCGCATGCGGTTCTCGAACGAACCACCCCACCGGTCGGTGCGTTGGTTGGTGCGCTCGACCAGGAAGGTCGACAGCAGATAGCCGGCCGAGCCGATGATCTCGACGCCGTCATAGCCGGCGCTTTTGGCCAGGGCGGCGCAGTTGGCGAAGTCGGCAAGCTGCTTCTCGATCCCCGCCTCGTCCAGCTCGTTGGGAACGTAGCGGCCGATGCGCGAGCGGATCGGCGAGGGGGCCACACATTTGGGCGTCCCGGCCAAGGCGCCGGTGTGCAGGATCTGCATGACGATCTTGACGTCGGGGTCGGCGGCGTGGACCGCCGTGGTGACCAGCCGGTGCTGCTCGGCCTCCTCGGGTGTCGACAGCTTGGAGCCGCCGCCGGCTTCCTCGTTCGGCGGTATGCCGCCGGTGATGATCATGCCCACGCCGCCGCGCGCCCGCTCGGCGAAGAACACCGCCTGGCGCTCGAACCCGTTCTTCACGTCCTCCAGGCCGGTATGCATCGAACCCATCAGCACCCGGTTCTTCAGGGTGGTGAACCCCAGGTCGAGCGGGGAGAACATCAGCGGATAGCGATCGGCGCCGGTCATGCGGTTTCCATCCAGGTTCGCGGCGCTCGGCCGCTGGGGTCGGACGCTACGCTAGCGGGTGGCCGGCCCGCGTTCAACGATCACCAAGGGTAAGGCCGCAAGGAACGGAGCGTCCGGCCGACGGAGGGCGCTATGCCGCCCGGATCGAGCGGGCGTAGGGCCGCCGAAGTCGCGCCGCCAAGCTGGAGCCCCCATCCCCGCCTTCGGCGGGACTTCCCCCAGCGGGAGAAGAGAGGCGCCTTTCTCCTCCCCCGCTGGGGGAGGGGGACCACCGGAGGTGGTGGAGGGGGCTCTAGCCTGGCGACCCGCGAGCCGCCTACATCCACGCCAACTACGCCGCCCCCGGCTGCTACGTAGCCTGCATTGAACGGGCGTGATGGGGGGTGAATGGCCAGGAAGCGGACACTTTCAATGTCGCAGAAGGGTGGAAAACGGACACGCCATCGCTTAGCGCCTGCGCGACGGTGGGCCGTCGGTGATCGTGGAAGGACAGGTTAACAGAAGGGACTTCAGGGTCACAACCTACTGAAAATCTGCGCTCCGATGAATGTCTCACTTGGGTCGATTGCCCTCGTTGGCGAGCGGGCGACAAGCGGACCTTCGCGGTCGACCCGCGGTCGGCGCGGGTAGCGGTGAAGCCAAAGTCCATTTCAGGCCGATGGCGCCATCTGTCCGACTTCTGACATTCGCGACAACCGCGCTGATCGATCTTGCAGCGGCCCGCGAAAACCCCGTTGACTTGCATATTGCAATCATCTACACTCTCATTATGTCCGACGCCTCGACCGATCTGGCCGCCGTAGACGCCAACCTCATCAGGGGGGAATGGTGGCTTTGCGTGCTCGGCGAGCTGATACAGATCGGCTCTACAATGACCCATGGGCTTCTGCACGGTGCAAACGGCGGCGGCGCGAGCCTCGGCGACCGGTGCCTGTCGATCATCAAGAATTTCTGCCGCTTCGCCGGCGCTGTCCATAGGGCCGTAGCCTTGAGCCAGCGGCTGGAGCGGGCGCTGCGGGGTCTTCGCGCTCTGCGCGCCTGCACGGCCGAAGAGATCGCCGCCGCCAGGGCCAAGGCCGCGCTTGCAGCCGAGATGCTCGCCGCTCGCCGCGTCCGGGCTCGCGAGGCCGCCGAGGCCCGGCGCGCGGCGCGTAACGAAGACGACCGCAACGAGGATGTCGCCAAAAAGGATATCGAGGCGCGGGTCGGGGCGGCCGTCGAGCGCGAAGCCGTCCGCGTCGACTTCGAGCCGGCCTATGTGGATTTGGACACCCTGGAGTTGCGCGGCTTGGTGGAGCGCATCTGCGCCGACCTTCGCATCACGCCGCCCTGGGACCGCTGGCAGGCCGAGGTATGGCTGCCGCCGACTCCCGGCGTCGGCGCCGATGACCCTCCCGGCGAGCCGTCACCCAGCCGCCCGCTTCTTCGTGTTTCGGATGGCCCGCCAGGCGATCCGCGACAGGGTCAAGCCGATGACCCCTTTTTGCGCGGCGCCAGGATCGCCACCCTCGACACCCGCGGCCCCCGGCTCGAGTGAACTGGGCCCGCCGACCCCCCGGTCGAACGCCGCAAATTGATTACCCCAAGTCGCGGACCCGCGGCGTGGGGCGTTCGCGCGCGCCGGTCGTCGGCCGAACCGACCTTCGACCGCCGTCAATACCCCTTCGGCGCCACGAAACCGAAGCCCAGCTGCTCCAGCCGCTGGGCCAGTTGGATGGTGCGTAGGTCGCCAAAGGCCGGGCCGATGATCTGCAGGCCGACCGGCAGGCCGTCCGGCGCCGCGCCGGCTGGAAACACGGTCGCGGGCAGAAAAACGACGCCGGCCAAGCCCGCCCAGAAGGTCTGATTGAAATAGGGAACCTTGCGGCCGTCGATATCGATGACCCGTGAGCCTTCTGGGCCATGGTCGTGCGGAAACGCCGTGATCGGCATCACCGGCGTGATCAGGAAGTCCACGTCGTCGAAGAACCGCCGCCACGCCCAGCGCAGCTTGTTGCGCGCCTCGTTCTGGGTCGCCCAGTCGCGAACGCGCAAAGTCTGCCAGCGAGCCTGGACCGTCGCGGGGCTGTCGTCGTCGGGCGCGGCGCGCTCGGCCTGGTCGATCCGGCGCTTGAACTCCTCGTCGGGCAAGCGCGCCGCCATGGCGGCGGCAAGCAGCGCCATGAACACCAAGTGGCTGTGCTCGGGCGAGAAGTCCGGGCGGGCCTTGTCGTCGACTTTCGCGCCGGCCTTCGCCAGGGCGTCGGCCACCGCTTGGATCCGCCCGCCCACGCCCGACGAGGTCGGACAGAACGGGTCGGCCGAGGCCCAGATCCCGATTTTCAGGTTCGACAGGGGCCCGTCGAGTGTCGGTAGATTGATCGCCAGCCCGGGCGTCTCGATCTCGTCCGGCCCGGCCACCAGCCGCAGGACCGCTTCCAGGTCGAAGGCCGAGCGCGCCAGGGGTCCGACGACGGAAATGTCGGTGGGGCTGACAGAGTCGTTCAACCCGTGACCCCGGGGGGGGACAAGACCCCAGGTCGGCTTGTGGCCGAACACGCCGCAGAAGTGGGCCGGATTGCGGATCGAGCCGCCGATGTCGCTGCCCATCTCCAGGCCGGTCAGGCCGGCCGCCAGCGCCGCGGCCGATCCGCCCGACGATCCGCCCGGTGTGCGGCCGATGTCCCAGGGGTTGTTGGTCACGCCGTAGATGTCGTTGTAGCTCTGGAAGTCGGCCAGACGGATCGGCACATTGGTCTTCCCGAAAACATTGGCCCCGGCGTCGGCCAGGCGCTGGATGGCCAGGGCCGTGCCCTGGGTCACATTGTCCTTGAACTGCGGAATGCCAAAGGTCGTCGGCGTGCCGGCGAATTGATAACTTTCCTTGATCGTCATCGGTACGCCATGCAGCGGCCCCAGCGGCGCGCCGGCCGCCCGCGCGGTGTCGGCGGCGTCGGCACGGGCGCGAGCGCCATCCCGATCCTGGACCACGACCGCGTTGATCGGTCCGTTCAGGTGGTCCACTCGGTCGAGGAAATGCTCGAGCGCCCCGCGCGCGGTCGTTTCGCCGTCGCGGATGGCCCGGGCGATCGCGGTGGCCGATTGGAAGTGCAGGGCGGTCATGGGTGTGTTCCTTGACGCTGGCGTTCAGAGCAACAGTTCGGCCAGCTTCTTCTTGTGGTAGCCGGCGTCGCCATATTGCGAGGCGTGCCAGATGGCGCGTCGGCGATAGAGCTGGGCGTCGCAGTCATAGGTGAAACCAAAGCCACCGTGAAACTGGATCGCGCGGTCGGAGGCGAACGAGAACGCCTGATCGGCCGTCGCCTTGGCCATGCGGGTGGCGATCTCGCCGGTTCCCTGCTCGCCGAAACAGTGGGCGGCGGCATACAGGTGCGAGCGGGCCTGTTCATAGCCGACGTAGGCGTCGACCAGCGGGTGCTTGACGCCTTGATAGGCGCCGATCAGCTGTCCGAACTGTTTGCGGGTGCGGGCGTAGTCCAGGGTGTAATCGATCACCGCCTGGGTCCCGCCGCACATCTCGGCCGCCGCCAGCAGATTGGCGGCTAAGTGGAGATGCGCCAGCGTCGCCCCCGCGCGATCCGGGTCGAGCAGGGCGCTGGCCGGTATCTCGATCCCGTTCAGGTCCAGCGCGTAGGCGCGGCGGGTCTCGTCGATCACCGTCTCACGGCGCAGCGCGCCATCGGGCAGGGAGCCTCTGTCGATCAGCACCAGGGCCGGAGCGCCGCGATGCAACACCGAGGCGACGATCACGCACGCTGTGGCGGCGTCGCAGACCAGGTATTTCTTCCCCGAAAGTTTCAGCCAACCATCGCCGGCCTCAGCCGCCGCGCAGCGGATATTCTCCAGCGCCCAGTCGCCCTCGGCTTCGACCAGGGCCAGGGTTCCCACCGTCCCGGTTGCCAGTTTCGGCAGCCACGCCTGTTTCTGCGTCTCGGTCCCCCCGCTCAGGATCGCCTGGGCGGCCAGGGTGGTGGAGGCGAACGGCCCGCTTAGCAGCCGGCGTCCCAGCTGTTCCATGATCGGGACCGCCTCCGCCAGGCTGAGGCCCGCGCCGCCGAAATCTTCCGGAATCGCC
Source organism: Caulobacteraceae bacterium (assembly GCA_043742805.1). Classification (GTDB taxonomy): domain Bacteria; phylum Pseudomonadota; class Alphaproteobacteria; order Caulobacterales; family Caulobacteraceae; genus Acaudatibacter. Next base: position 4,670 of record JAYTXV010000247.1, read on the forward strand.
ACCCCCAGCCAGCCCAGTTCGGCGATCTCGCGCCACAGCGCCGGATCGTGGCCAAGCTCGCCCTCGATCAGCGCCCGGACCTTGGCCACCGGCGATTTCTCGCGGCAGAATTCTGTCGCCACTTCGAGCAGGCTGGCCTGTTCCTCACTGAACCCGATGCGGCCGAGTTCGCGTACTGGTGCGCTCACTTAGGTAGGCCCAGCACGTTTTCGCCGATGATATTGTGCTGTATCTGCGAGGTGCCCCCGCCGATGGTGCCGGAAAAGGCGTTCAGATAGGCGCGGGTCCAGATCCCGTCGTCGACGGCGCTCTCGTCTCCGACATAGTAGGCGCCGCGCGCGCCAGTCAGGCTGACGGCGAACTCGTTCACCCGCCGGTTGAATTCGCTGCCCATCAGCTTGCTGCTCAGCGGCAGGCCGAGCGGATGATCGGTGGTCAGAGCGGGAACGGCGATGCGCTGGCGGCACAGCGCCATGCTCTGGATCTCGATCATGAACTCCACCATCCTCTCGCGGATCGCGGGGTCTTTCAGGGCAGGCGCGCCGTCCCGGTCCATCCGCCTCGCCAGTTTCAGCACGTCCCAGGCGTCTGACTGCATGGATATATAGCCGCCGGCCTGGCCACCCCGGGCGCCGCGCTCATACTCCAGCGTCCGCATGGCCACTTTCCAGCCCTCGCCCTCCTTGCCGACCAGGCCATCGGCGGGAACGCGGGCGTTCTCAAAGAAGGTCTGGGTGAAGCCATGCTCGCCGGTCAGTTTGCGGATCGCCGTAGTCCGCACGCCCGGCACGGTCATCGGCGTCAGGATGAACGACAGGCCGTCGTATTTGCGCGCCGCAGCCGGGTTGGTGCGGCACAACAGGATCATGTATTTCGCGTAGTGGCCCAGGGTGGTCCAGATCTTCGAGCCGTTGACCACATAGCTGTCGCCATCGCGCGCCGCACGAGTCTGGGCGTTCCCCAGGTCCGAGCCATGTTCCGGCTCCGAAAAGCCCTGGCACCAGATGTCGTCGGCCGACAGGATGCCCCGCAGATATGTTTGCCGGTGCTCGACCGAACCCAGATCCAGCAGTAGCGGACCGGTCCAGTTGATGCCGATGGCGTTGAGCATGATCGGCCCGCCGTGGCGGCGCATCGCCATGGTGGCTTCGTTCTGAAACGCCTGCGGCAAGCCCCGGCCGCCGTATTCGGCCGGCCAGGCGGCGCCCAGATAACCGGCCTCCCAGACCTTGTGCTGCCAGTCGCGCAGGAAATGGAACTGCTGGTCGGTCCCGACCTCCATGAAGGTCAGGGGCAGCATGAAGCCCGGATCTCGGACTACGTTTTGCCTGAACCAGGCGTCGGCGTCTTCGGCATAGGCAGTCAGGTCCTTCGGATCGGTCTGGCTCATGGCGCCCCTTCCGCCTGGGCCGCTTCCCACGCCGCGCGGCGATCCTCGGCCATCTTGGTCCGCTCGGCCCTGGCTTCAGGGTCCCAGGCGTGGCGCGGACCCGTGTGCAAGCCGCCGTCGACCAGCAGCGATGTGCCGGTGACGAATTGCGAATCGTCGCTGGCGAAGAACAGGCAGGCTTTGGCGATGTCTTCGGGCAGGCCCGGCTTGGCGATCGGCTGGGCGTTGTGGGCGTTCTGGCGCATGGAATCCTTGATCATCTTCGCCAGGCCTTCGGGCACGCGATCGGCCGGCGTGAAGATCTCGGTCAGGATCAGGCCCGGACAGATGGCGTTGACCCGGATGCCGTCGCGGCCCAGTTCCGCCGCCGCGCACCGGGTCAGGTGCATCACCGCCGCCTTGGCGACCGAATAGGCGATCGGCCCGGCGCCGGCCTGGGTTCCGGCGATCGAGGCGGTGTTGATGATCGAACCGCCGCCGACCGCTTTCATGTGCGGGATGGCATAGCGGATGCCCAGGGCCACCGACCGCAGCAGCAGGTCATGGCTGAAGTCCCAGGCGTCTCCGGTCATCTCGGCGATGGTCTGGGGCGAGCCGCCGGCCCCGGCGTTGTTGAACAGGACGTCCAGGCGGCCGAAGGTGTCCACGGCGCCCTGCATCGCCGCCGCGATGTCGGTTTCGAGCATCACGTCGCAGCGCCGGTAGACCACCTGGCCGTCGAATCGGGCGGCCAGGGCCGCGCCCTTGTCGTCCTGGATGTCAGCGGCCAGCACCCGGGCGCCCTCGGCCACGAACAGCTCCACAGTGCCCAGGCCGATGCCGGAGCAGGCGCCGGTGATCACAGCCACGCGGCCTTTCAGGCGATCCATGTCGCGATCCTAGGAGCCGAGATGATCGGCGGTGAAGGTTCCGGTCTTGCCCGCCGCCGCCAGCTGTCCCGACGCGTGCGCGCCCTTGGTCACCCCGGTGTAGTCGACGTTGAATTTGAACAAGGAATAGCTTGAGACGTAAGTCCAGCTGATCTGGTCGCCGCTGACGTGGCCCTTGATCAGCGGGTGGGCGCGGCCGCCCTTGATGTCCTTGTCCCCTGTTGGGCCGTCGACGCAGACGCCGGTCAGGTTCTGGTCGGCCTGCTGAAACTTGCAGTCGAGGGTAAAGTCCTTGCCGGCGACGTGGCCGGAGACCTTCCAGTGGCCGGAGGCGTCACCGGCCAGCGCGGGCGCGGCGAAGC
>JAYTXV010000248.1:0-13557 GCA_043742805.1 Caulobacteraceae bacterium
CGGCTACTCGACTTCCTTGAGGATTTTCTCGACGGCGGTCAGCCGGGTTCTGACGTCGGCGAGCGCCGCCTGGATGGAGGACAGCACGGCGGCGGTGTCGGATTGGGCGGTCGCCGCCTTTTCCGCGACCAGGCGATAGGCGTCGTCATTGGCGAGACGCGCCCTGGCCTGGAGGACGGCCGAGACATACCTCATGCCGAAGACCAGCAGGATCGTCGCGAACGGCAGACATATGGAAAACAGATAGATAGGTGCGGACATCGGGGTTCCTCTAGGGCTCGGGTCTGGTGGTCAGGGATTTCGCCGCCTCGGTGATCGCGGCTGGCGTGAGATCGAATCCGAATTCGGCGGCTGCGAAATAGTTGAGCGCCTTGCCGTCGCGAGACAGCTCAAGCTGGCTGGTGACGAGGCCGGCCCCTTCCAGCTTCTGCAGGTGCAGGTGCAGCAGCGGGCGGCTGATGCCGATCTCCCGCGCCAGTTGGCTGACATAGTTGCGCCCGCCCGAGGTCAGCGCCGCGATAATTCGCAGCCGGTGCGGATTGGCCAGCGCCGCCAGCATGGCCAGCAGCCGGTCTCCCTCGGTTAAAATGTGCGAGTTCGATTTCATATGTAAGAAATATCTTACGCATGTCAGAGAGTCAAGCGGCATCAGCCGTCGCCGTTGCCCTGCGCGGCGTTAACGTGCTGGCGGCGGCTTAGGCGCGCCCCGGTATCCGCCGCCCCGGCGCCGTCAACGCCGGCTGGCTCACGGCCGTCCTGCAGGGAGCGGGCATCGACGCGGTGGTGAAGGGTTTCACCGGTCGGCGGCGGATCACATGGCCGATCACAACGCGTTCGACCTAACCTAGCGCCCGCGCCGCGAGGTCGCGCCATAGCCGGCCCTCGCGCTTGAAGTGGGGATTGGCGCTGCTGATGCGGCGGTCCATCTCGATGATCGCCTCCCGCGCCTCCGTGGTCCGGCCGGTGTGGGCGAGGAAGGCGGCATAGCGGCCCAGGCCTTCGAGGCCCGGCAGTCGGCCGGCCGCCCACTGGTAGGCGGTGTCCGCTTCGGTCATCCGGCCCAGCCCCTCATAGGCGCAGCCGAGCGCCAGGGCGGCCTGAGGGCTGCGGCCGTTGTCGGCATCCTGACCCAGCTGGCCCAGCAGGGTCAGGGCCTCGGCGTGGCGGCCTAGTTCGATCAGGGCCATGGCCCGGCCAAGCAGCAGCACCGGATCGTCGGCGTGGATGCCCGTGGCCGCCTGGGCGTAGAGCCGCTCGGCCTCATCGTGATGGCCAAGGCTCGCCGCCGCCTTGGCCAGGCGCATCTGATTGTGGACAGTGAGGGAGTCGTCGGTCGCGGTCTTCGCCTCGCGATACTCGCGGGTCGGATCCAGCGTCTGGCGCGCGCTCTGGACCGCCCGTCGGGTTGTGGTGCTGCCAGCCATCGAAGGCAGGACAATGGCCACCAGATAGATGATGCCTCCCAGAGTCGGGATCATCAGGATGATCATCAGCCAGTACAACTGCTGGCCCGTGCGAACCACGTGCACGCACAAGGCGATGGAGAACAGCAGGGAGAGGCCGAAAGCCGGCAACATGGTTGGTATCCTTGTCCGTCTCTTCATAAAGGGAAGCGAAAGCCGAATCTCAACCTGAGCGCGAATTAATGCCGTTTCCAATCGGGACAACGACATGGCGGATTCGCTGATCGGAGCGCTGGACCGGGCGGTCGTGCACATGGGCGGCGTTCAGTAGCTGCCGGCCTCGATGTCGGACGACTATCGCGAGGCGGTGTCGGCGCTCTTCAAGAAACGCCCACCCACCTTTAACGCGTCCTTCATCCGGGGGGGCCAAGAAGACGAGTCATTCTTCAGGAGGGGCCCGTGAGCCTAACGCCCGACCGTATTCTGATCGGCGACTGTATCGAGCAGATGAACGCACTGCCCGAGAAGTCAGTCGATCTGGTGTTCGCTGACCCACCCTACAATCTACAGCTTGGCGGCGATCTGCTGCGCCCGGACAACTCCAAGGTCGACGCGGTCGACGACCATTGGGACCAGTTCGCCTCGTTCGAGGCCTATGACGCCTTCACCACCGCCTGGCTGATGGCGGCGCGGCGGGTGCTCAAGGACGACGGCGCCCTGTGGGTGATCGGCAGCTATCACAACATCTTCCGGGTCGGCCGCTGTTTGCAGGACGCCGGCTATTGGATTCTCAACGACGTGATCTGGCGCAAGGCCAACCCGATGCCGAACTTCAAGGGCACGCGGTTCACCAACGCTCACGAGACCCTGATCTGGGCGGCCAAGGGACGCGGCTCGCGGCGCTATCGGTTCAACTATGACGCCATGAAAATGGCCAATGACGAGCTGCAGATGCGCTCGGACTGGAACTTGCCGCTGTGCACCGGCGACGAGCGGGTCAAGGACGAAACCGGCGCCAAGGCCCATCCGACCCAGAAGCCCGAAGCGCTGCTGCACCGGGTGATCCTGGCCTCCAGCGAAGTCGGCGACGTGATCCTCGACCCGTTCTTCGGCGTCGGCACCACCGGGGCGGCGGCCCGGCGGCTGGGCCGGCGGTTCATCGGCATTGAGCGCGAACCGAAATACGCCGCCCTGGCCGAGGCGCGGATCGCCAAAGTCACGCCGGTCGCCCCGGCCGACCTGGACGTGATGGGGTCGAAGAAGTCCGAGCCCCGCGTGCCGTTCGGCCAGATCGTCGAGGCCGGCCTGCTGAACCCCGGCGACACCCTCTGGTGCCCCAAGGGTCAACACCAGGCGCGGGTGCGGGCCGACGGCAGCCTGATGGTGGGCAGCCTGACCGGCTCGATCCACAAGATGGGCGCCATCGTCCAGTCCCAGCCCGCCTGCAACGGCTGGACCTATTGGCATATCCGCACCGACAAGGGCCTCGCCCCCATCGACGTGCTGCGCGCCAAGGTGCGGTCGGAGATGGTGGGGTAGGGCTTACGCTGCGGCGAATTCGCCGGCTGTGCGAAATGCCACAGACCGCGGTCACGATGTCTGAGCGGCTTTGGTCTGAGTTGGGGGCTGTCGATGCACAGCGGAAGAAATTTTCGCGCGTGCCGGTCAAGGCCGGTTGACCGAGCTGCGTTCCTTGGACGCCTACCCTTTCACGCGATACAGTACCTTCGATGGGATAGTGGTCCACGTGTCGCCGGACGCGACGGTCGATCAGCACAGGGGGCTGGTGTTTCCATTGCGAGTGCGACTGCAACAACGATCACTGATTGCTGATGGTTGCGTCGCGGCCTTGACCGCCGGCATGTCGGCCCAAGTGGAAGTGATCACCGGAAGCCGTCGCGTCGTAGACTACCTTTGGTCACCGGTCGCGCGAGCGACCCTCGAAGCGGGGCGTGAACGATGAGACAACATTGAGTTGACCGTGCAATTTTTCTCATTTCAACCACATGCTTTTGGTTAGGTGCTTGATCAAACCCGTTCAGCGTAGAACTTGATAACCACAGCAAGTTCTACCCAAAAGAGAATACTAAACCTTCTAAGGTCATTCATGTTGAGGTTAGAAGCAAGGATTTGGATCACGTTCGTGTCATGGTGACTTATAGTGCGGACCTTCGTATTCACGGCTGTAGTCGCTGGTCTGGAGGCAGTGGCGGTCACCCGTTTTATTTAGTTATTAACGAGAAACTTCATTATGCAGGACGTAATTACGCGGTAGCTGATATTTATGTTGATAAGTTTATTCCAGGACGGTGTGGATGGCAGATTGGCAATATTGGAATTACGTCATATACAGGAGAGTCCGGTGGTTATTCAAACCCAGTTATTTATTTTCGAACTAACAGTACGCTCTATACATTGGATCCCGTGTTACCCGATCCTGGTATTTCCCTAAATTATATTTTGCGCTGCTACCCTATTGGTTACCCTTGCAGCGCTTCTTTTGCCAATTATCCTAACGTGACAAGTGTTATAGTATCCGACAGGTGGCCTCCTAAAGGAAGTGCTTGGCTGTCTATTCGCATTGTACTTCTCGCACCTGGCCAACGGTTATAGGCAACAAAAAAATGCAGCCAACCGTTTCGACCGCTTCCTCTCTTATCGCACTCACCTATAGATTTACCGGTAGTTCTCTCGCGAGCCTCATCGGCGCTCAGGGCCGCGTCCGGCGCGGCGAGATGGGCGGCCAAGCCGCGCCACGCCTTTGGACGCCAGCCAATACTCGGCGGCATGCCCAGCATGGGGCAAGGCGGTTGTCGAAGGTTTCGTGAAGCGCATTGCCGACTCATCCTGGCACATTACAGAAAGTTCGCGGCCCGGTGTCGCCGCCAACAATCGGCTCCGAAACTGGGGCCAAAACGGTTCGGGCGCGCTCTTGAGGCGGTGCATTCGCTGGTCGACACCGGCAACGAAGTGCTGCTCCTGCACGGTCAGCGCCGGGCGGCCAAGCCGCCTGATGGAGCCCACCCCTGGGGCTGTGGGGCGCGAGCTCTATTTCTGGAGCTACGTGGTCGCGGTGCTGGTGTTTGCGCTCGGCGCGGGGCTGTCGATTTATGAGTCAATCAACGCCTGGGCGTCGGTGAGGTTCACCGAACCCCGCTTCGACGGCGCCGCCTCCATACTGATCGGCCCGGTGCTGGCCGGGGTGGCGCTGCTGCTGGCGCGGGAGAGCAAGGCCCTGCTGATCGGCTAGGCCGCCGCGCGGTGGCCGGCGCGCCGGGCGTACGGCGGACGACGCGCGTGCTGACTGTCCAGCTGGCGCCCGAACGGATCGTCGCCATCGTCAATCTGGAATTCGACGACAGCCTGCGCATCCCCGAGGTCGAGCAGCTGGTGGAAAAGCTGGAGGCCCAGATCCAGCGCGAACAGCCCCATATCGTCAATCTGTTCGTCCGCCCCGAACCGGGCGGCGGCGTGGCATAACGTCGTCTTTGGTCAATCCTGCAACGCCAGACAATCAATCGCTTTTCGGAAAACCGTGGGTGTATCGGCAGTAGCCGAGACGCGGTGCGTCCATATCACCCCTGAGGAGCCGGCCGCGGCTGAGGCCGTCAACACGCGCAAGTCCAGCGAGAAGTGGGTGAAGACGTGGTTGACCATGCCGATATCCCGCCATGGCACGGACGCCGGCGCGTGGAGTCTCGCCTCGCCCAAAGCCCAGGGCGTCTCGCGCCAGGGCGTGGTGGGCAGGCCCAACATGCCGCCCAGCAGCCCCTTCGGCGGGCGGCGGACCAGGGCCACATCATCGCCCTGGGTCAGAATGAACACCACGCCGTGCCGGTGCGGCCGCGCCGCCTTGGCCGTCTTGCGGGGAAAGGTTCCCGGTTCGCCCAGGCCAAGGGCCTTGCAGGAACGGCTGACCGGACAGATCAGGCAGAGCGGCGAGCGTGGCCGGCAGACGGTCGCGCCCAGGTCCATAAGCGCCTGAGCCCAGTCGCCGGGGCGCTCCTCGGTGACGAAACCCGCCGCCAGCCGGCCAAGTTCGGACTTGGCGGTCGGCAGAGGCGTCTCGACCGCGAACAGTCGCGACATCACCCGCTCCACATTGCCATCCACGACATTGGCCGGCCGGTTGAAGGCGATGGCCGCCACCGCCGCGGCGGTATAGGCGCCGAGCCCCGGCAGGGCGCGCAAGGCCACTTCATCGCCTGGAAACACGCCGCCATGGTCCGCGGTCACCGCCCGGGCGCAAGCCAGCAGGTTGCGGGCGCGGGCGTAGTAGCCGAGCCCCGCCCAGGCGGCCATCACCTCGCCGTCATCGGCGGCGGCCAGGGCGCGGACAGTCGGCCAGCGGCTGGTGAAATCAAGGAAATAGCGAGTGGCGTGGGCGACCGTGGTCTGCTGCAGCATCACCTCCGACAGCCAGACGCGATAGGGGTCGGGGGTCTGGCCGGCGGCGGCCCGCCAGGGCAAGGTTCGACCATGACTGTCATACCAGGACAGCAAACGGGTTCGGATTCGCGGGACGCGCGTCATCGTCACGCCTATAACAGGCTTATGCGCCGCGCTCTTCCCACGCCCGAGGAAACCGTCCGGATTCTGGCTCGCCGCCGGACCCGGCCGATACAGGGTCCACCCTCTGGCGCCGGCCGGGCGCTGATCAGAACACTCAAGACCCTGGAATCGCGGTTCGGCCAGGGCGTCGATGGCCTGAAGGCGCGCTGGCGGGAGATCGTCGGGGTGGAACTGGCCCGGCGGACCGAACCCACCAAGCTGGTCAAACCCAGGACCGGGGGCGGCGCGAGCCTTGAGCTGCGCGTCGAGGGACCATCGGCGGCGATCATTCAGCACCGCGCGCCGGACATCCTGGACCGGGTCAATTTGTTCCTGGGCGCGGGGGCGGTGGTCAAGCTGCGCATCGTCCAAGGTCCCCTGCGCGGCGTCGTCAAGCGAGGCGGACCGAGCCCAAGCGGCGCGCGGCGGCGGCTGCGGCCGCCGTTGGACGCGGCGGCGGAACAGGTGCTGGCCGCCGGGCTGGAGGGGTTTCCCGAGGGACCCCTGAAGGCGGCCCTGACCCGGCTGGGGCGTGAGGTGCTGCGCGATACCCGTCCGGAAGTCTGACTTGCGCGACCTCGGTCGTTTGGGTCACAAACGATCCCTACGATAGCCGGGGACTTCCCGACTAAAACCATTGTTGTCGGGTCCAGGCGCCCGGAAGGATCACGTCCGCATGAGAAAGCTTTTCACCCTGCTGGTTGGCCTGATGCTGACGGTGGCGATGGCGTCCTGCCAGAAACCGGCCGGCGACGCGGCCACGGCCGACGACATGTCGCTCGGCTCGCCGACAGCCAAAGTGACAATGATCGAATACGCCTCGGTGTCCTGCCCCCACTGCGCGCGTTTCCAGAACGAGGTGTTTCCGGCCTTTAAGACCAAATATATCGACACTGGGCAGGTGCGTTACGTGGCGCGAGAGGCGCTGACCGGCGACCCGGCGATCGCCGCGGCGGGCTTCCTGATGGCCCGGTGTTCCGGAAAAAATAAGTATTTTCAGGTGGTTGACGCCATCTATCACGCCCAGACCGAAATGTTCACCGGCGGCGACCCCCATGCGGTGCTGCTCAATATCGCCAGGTCGGCTGGCATGAGCGACACTCAGTTCGACAGCTGCATCAAGGACGAAACCGCCCTCAACGCCCTCAACGCTCGCTGGGAGCACTATGTGAAGGACGACAAGATCACCGGCACGCCGACGTTCGTGATCAACGGCAAGGTCTATGACAAGGGTGAGATGAGCATGACTGACCTCGACACGGCCGTGGCCGAAGCCAAGGTCGCCGCCGGAAAGGCCACCTCTTGATCGGGCTGTCCGTCAAGAGCGCGGCCCGCGCGCTAGGGACCGCCGTCGCGGCGGTCGCTCTCGCCACCGCCGGCGCCCAGGCCGCCGCGCCCGCGCCCTCCCCGGGGGAAATGGCGCTCGGCGATCCCCACGCGCCGGTCACGGTGGTCGAATATGGATCGGTGGGATGTCCGCATTGCGCCGAATGGGCCAATGACGTGTTTCCGCAGTTCCGCCATAAATATGTCGACACCGGCAAGGCGCGCTTCGTGTTTCGCGAGATGCTGGCGGGCAACGGCCCTCTGGCTGCGGCCGGGTTCCTGACCGCCCGCTGCGCGGCGCCCGACAAATATTTCCAGGTAATCGACGATATTTTCGCCCAGCAGGCCGAGATCAGCCGGGTCGGAGTCGACGCCCTGGCCAAGATCGCCGAACACGCCGGCGTCGATCATAAGCGGTTCGACGCCTGTCTGGAGGATAGGGCCGCCCTGAAGACCCTCGCCAACCGGACTCAGGCGGACGCCAAGGCCCACGGTGTGGAATTCACGCCGACTTTCTTCGTCAATGACAAGCGGTTGGACGGTGACAACACGCTGGAAAATCTCGAAGCCGCGATCGCCCGCGCCCGCACCGGCCACTAGAGCGGGCGAAGAACAGCGCCGTGCACTTTTCGAGGCTCCGCCTCTCCGGCTTCAAGTCCTTCGTGGAGCCCACCGAGTTCCACATCGAACCCGGGCTGACCGGCGTCGTGGGTCCCAACGGGTGCGGCAAGTCCAACCTGCTCGAGGCGCTGCGTTGGGTGATGGGGGCCAATTCGGCCAAGGCCATGCGCGGCGAGGGCATGGACGACGTGATCTTCTCGGGATCCGGCGCAAGACCCGGCCGCAACCACGCCGAAGTCACCCTGACGGTGGAGAACCCGGGCGCCGGGGCGCCGGTCCGCTGGGCCGGAGAGCCGGCGCTCGAAGTCACGCGCCGGATCGATCGTGGGGCCGGATCCACCTACAGGATCAACGGCGTCGAGGTTCGCGCGCGCGACGTGCAGCTGTTGTTCGCCGACGCCTCGACCGGGGCCAATTCGCCGGCCCTGGTCCGCCAGGGCCAGATCTCGGAGCTGATCGCCGCCCGGCCCCAGAACCGACGGCGCATTCTTGAGGAGGCGGCAGGCGTATCGGGCCTCTACGGTCGCCGGCATGAGGCCCAGCTGCGGGTGCGGGCGGCCGAGGCCAATCTGTTGCGGCTCGATGATCTGGCGCGGGAACTGGAATCCGGTCTGGGCCGGCTGCGACGAGAGGCCCGGACGGCGATGCGCTACAAGAAGCTGGCGATGGAAATCCGCGGCCTGCAGTCGGCGGTGCTCCACGCGCGCTGGACGGAGGCGGTGGCGGCGCTTGGGGCGGCGCAAGTCCAGGCGACCCAGGCCAGGGCCACCACCGAGACGACGACCCGGGAGGCGGCGACCGCCGCGGCCGCGGCTTTGAACGCCCAGGACGGCCTGCCGGCGCTTCGGGACGAGGCGGTGGCGGCGGCGGCCGTGCTCAATCACCTAGCCATCGAACAGGACCGGACCGACCGGGCGCTGGAGAGCGCCCAGGCTGAGTTGAAACGGTTGAAAGATCAGCTGGGCCGGATTGCCGATGATCTCGAGCGCGAGAGCCGGACGGCTCTTGACGCGGCGGGGGCTCTCTCGCGCCTCCAGCGGGATCTGGCCCAGGTGGAGTCCGAGATCGCGGCGGCCCCTGAGCGCACGCCCGAACTGGAGGCGGCGGCCAGGACGGCGGACGTGGCGCGCGCCGGGGCGGACACCGCTCTGGAGGCCGCGGCGGCGCGGGTGGCCGCGGCACAGGCCGAAGGCAGGGCGGCCCGGAGCCGGCTGGATGAGGCCGGGACCCGGTTGGCGAGGATCTCTGGCGCTTTGAATCAGGCGACAATCGAGCGACGGGGTCTGGAACCGGCGGCGAACCCCGCGCTGATGGCGGCCGAGGCGGCCCTGGCTGACGCCATTCAGGCCTTGACCCGGGCACGGGAAGATCTGGAGACCGCCGAGCGGCTGCGCGGCGAAACGGCTCTGGCCGAGGGCCGGATGCGCCTTGCGGCCCGGGCGAGCGAGGACGAGCTGGGCCGCAAGCTGGCAGAGGCACGGGGACTGGCGCGATTGACGCCGACGGCGGTCAAGGGCGGATACGCGGCGGTTCTCGACCAGATCTCGACGGTCGACGGTCTGGAGGCCGCCTTGTCGGCGGCGCTTGGCGACGATCTGACGGCGTCGCTCGACCCACGCGCGTCGAGCTTCTGGGCCGGCCGCGACGGCTTCGAGCCCTCTGGCACGCCCCCTGGAACGCCCTCTGGCACGCCCTCTGGCCCCCCCGTCTGGCCGCCGGGCGTGGCACCCCTGGCGCCGTCGATCATCGCACCGGCCCAACTGGCGGCCAGTCTGACGCTCACCGGGCTGGTTGACCAGGCGGACGGGACGCGGCTTCAGGCCCAATTGCCGCCTGGTGCGCGGCTGGTCTCCCGCGAGGGTGATCTCTGGCGCTGGGACGGGTTCACCGTAAAGGCCGAGGCGCCCCGGCCGGCTCAGGTGCGTCTGGAGCAGAGAAGTCGACTGACGGCGCTTCAGGCCGAGATCGTGGCCCTTCAACCCGCCGCCGCCACGGCTAAAACGGCCCTGGAAGGGGCGGCGGAGCGGCTGGCCGGCGCCGAGCAGACCGTGAGGCTGGCGCGCGCGCGGCCGAGGCCGGCGGAGCTGGAGATGGCGAGGGCGCGAGATGCGGTGGAGCGCCTCAGAGCGGAACAAGCACGGCGCGAAGCCCGGACGCAGGCGCTTGCCGAGACCATTGATCGGCTGACAGCCGAGCACCTGGAGGCGGCAGACGCCCTGCAGGGCGCCGAGACTGCGGTAGCTGTCCTGGCCCCGGACGCGGCCGGGGCGGACCGTCTGACCAATGCCCGGGAAGCCGCCGCGCGCGCGCGGGAGGTCGCCTTTGCCGCCCGCGCGGCGTCTGATCGTGAGAACGCGGCAAGGAGCGGGCGGGCGCGGCGGCTCGAAAGCCTGCGACGCGATCACACCGACTGGACCCGCCGCGCCGCGACCGCCACGGGGCGGCGGACCGAGCTTGAGAAGGAGCGGCGGCAGGCGGCGGCGATGTTTGACGAGGCGCGGCGGGCTCCGGAGGCGATCGAGGCGCGCCGAGCGCTGCTGCTGGACGAAGCGGCCGGAGCGGAGGCGCGCAGGTCCCGCGCCGGCGACGCCCTTACCGTCGCCGAGACCGCCCGCGCCGACGCGGATCGGGCCGCCAGGGCCGCCGACGCCCGCGCCGCTGACGCCAGGGAGGCCCGGGCGAGCGCGGAGGCAAGACTGGAGGCCGCCCTGACCCGGGTCGACGAACAGGCGCTGTCGATCCGCGAGGCCTCGGGCCTGGAGCCGGCAGACCTGGGTCAAAAGCTCGCCGAAGACGCGGTGGCGCTGCCCACCGGGGTCGCCGGGGCGGAAACCCACCTGGCCGCGCTGGAGCGGGAACGGGATGCCCTGGGGGCGGTGAACCTGCTGGCCGAGAACGAGGCGGCGGAGTTGTCGTCCCGTCTGGGCGTGATGGCCGATGAGCGCGCCGACCTGTCGGGCGCCCTGGCGCGGCTAGGCCAGGCGATCGAGGAACTCAACGCCGAGGGCCGCGAACGCCTGATGGCCGCCTTCGAGATCATCGACGGCCACTTCCGTGAGCTGTTCACCACCTTGTTCCAAGGCGGCGCCGCCGAGCTTCGGCTGGTGGAATCGGCCGATCCCCTCGAGGCCGGGCTGGAAATCCTCGCCTGTCCGCCCGGCAAGCGCATGGCGGTGATGAGCCTGATGAGCGGCGGCGAGCAGGCGCTGACCGCCGTGGCCTTGATCTTCGCGGTGTTCCTGGCCAATCCCGCGCCGATCTGCGTGCTCGACGAGGTGGACGCGCCGCTCGACGACGCCAATGTCGAACGGTTCTGCGACCTGCTGGCCGAAATGCGCCGACGGGCGTCCACCCGGTTCCTGACCATCACTCACAACCCGCTGACCATGTCGCGAATGGATCGGCTGTTCGGCGTGACCATGCGCGAACGCGGCGTCTCGCAACTGGTGTCGGTCGACCTTCGCCAGGCCGAGGCCCTGGCCACCCAATAGGTCAGAACCCCAATTTTGTATATAAATCAGCTATTTAAAGGCAATTCGCCCAGTCTTGACGCACCGCACCCACGTCTATAGGTTCCGCCGCGACTTGGCCGGGGTGCGGCAGGGGTGAAATCGGGTCACCGGAATGATCCCATGACGTCCACGCCGCCAGATCTAACGGAAAACAGCAAACACCCGGAGGCCGGCCAGGACCCGCTTGGGCGCCTGGATCACGATCTCGAAGCGTTCGAGGCCAAGCGGCGCAAGACGCCATCCGCCACCGGTCTGGGTGGCGCGGCGGGGGACGGTTATCGTGTTTTGGGCCAAATGCTCGGCGGTGTGCTGGGTGGAGTTGGCCTGGGATGGTTCGCCGATCGCCTGGCCCACACCAGCCCATTAGGTCTGGTCAGCGGGCTGGTGATCGGTTCGGGATTATCGATCTGGTCGACGATCCAGACCGCCTCGCGTATCGGCGCGGCGGCAAAGACAAAGCAGGGGACGGTTGATCCGGCTCCCATTGACGACGACGACGACGCTTAAGGGTTTAAAGAGCACCGATGGCCGCTATCGAGCCGATGGAACAGTTCCTGGTCCGCAGATTTGTGGACTTTCCGCCCATTCCGGTGCCCGGTCTGGGCATGATCGACCTGTCGATCACCAATTCGGTTCTGTTCATGATGATCGCGGCGGCGCTGATCTGCATGTTCTTCTTCGCCGCCACCAAGCGCGAGCTGGTGCCCGGGCGCCTGCAGGCGGTGGCCGAAATGCTTTACGGCATGGTCGACAATGTCCTGACCGGCGGCATCATCGGCGATCGCGGACGGCCTTTTCTGCCTCTGGTCTTCACACTTTTTCTACTGATCGCTTTCCTCAACCTGCTGGGCCTCACGCCCGGCGGCTTCACGGTAACCTCGCAGCTGGCCGTGACCGCCACCTTGGCCGTGATGACCTTCCTGATCGTACTGGCCGTCGGTTTCGCCCGTAACGGCCTGGGGTTCTTCAAGCTGTTCTGGCCATCGGGCATGCACCCGGCCATGAGCGCGTTCCTGATGGTGATCGAGATGATCTCGTTCCTGATCAGGCCCTTCACCCTGGCCCTGCGACTATTCGGCAACATGCTGGGCGGCCACGTGGTGGTCTATATCTTCGCCACCTTCGTGGTCGGCCTCGGCGCGTTTGGCCTGCAAGGGATCGGCCTGAACAATCTGGGTCTGATCGGTTCTGGCATGTCGTTCTTGATGGTAATGGCCCTGACTGCTCTGGATTTCGTGATCGCGATCATTCAGGCCTTCGTCTGGGCCGCGCTTACCTGTGTCTACCTCAACGAGGTCGTGAATCTCGATCACGGCCACTGACCTTCCGCTATCGTTCAAAAAAGGACTTTCCTTCCCATGAATCCTGAATCAGCCAAACTCATCGGCGCTGGTCTCGCCATGACCGGCCTCATCGGCGCCGGCGCCGGTCTGGGCATCCTGTTCGGCAACTATTTGCAAGCCGCGATCCGCAACCCGGCCGCCGCCGCCGGCGAACGTACTTATCTGTTCCTGGGCATGGCCCTGGCCGAAACCATGGGCCTGTTCGGGTTCGTGATGGGCCTGCTCATTCTGTTCAAGTAGGTCGGCCCCATGGCCGAACCCACACCCGCCGCCAGCGGCGGTGGCTTGCCCCAGTTCGACCTAGCCCAATGGCCGGGTCAGATATTCTGGATGCTGGTCATCTTCGCGGTGCTCTATGTGCTGTTCTCCCGGGTATTCGTGCCGCGGGTGGCCGGAGGGATAGACGCGCGCGAGGACAAGATCGCGGGCGACATCGGCGACGCCAAGCGGATGCGGGACGCCGCCAGGGCGGATCTTGAGGCGGCGGCTGGGGAACTGGTCGTTGCCCGGGCGCGCGCCCAGAAGGTGGCGCTTGACGCTCACGCCGAGGCCAAGGCCGCCGCCACCGCCCGTCAGGCGGTTGAAGAGGCTAAACTGGCCGAGGCTCTCGCCGTGGCCGAGGCGCGCATCGCCGCCGCCCGGGCCGAGGCCATGAGCCATGTCCGTACCATCGCCATTGAGACCGCCCAGGCCATGATATCGCGGCTGACCGGCGCGGAGGCCACATCGGCCGAGGTTGAGCGGGTTTTGGATACCGCTCTTCCCTCCTGACGTTTCGATCCAAACGAGGCTGACTTGTCG
>JAYTXV010000249.1:0-1783 GCA_043742805.1 Caulobacteraceae bacterium
AAACCTGCCATGAGGCCGCGCCCCTGTTAAGTCTCCTAGCCGGATGGGTTCAAATCCAGCGCGAAAGGGTTCATGTACGGTGCCCATGCAGGTTTCCGATTTCGATTTCGAACTACCGCCATCACTGATCGCGTTACGGCCTTCCGAGCCGCGCGATTCGGCGCGCCTCCTGGTTGTCGATCCCGCGGCCGGCCTTGAGGATCGCGAGTTCAGCGATCTCGCGCACCTATTGCGTCCCGGCGACGCGCTGGTGTTCAACGACACGCGGGTGATCCCGGCGCGGCTGTTCGGGCGACGGTCGCGGGAAGGTTCCGAGGCCGCCGTTGAAGCCACCCTGCACAAGCGTCTGTCGCCCAGCCGATGGAGTGCCTTCATGCGCCCCGGCAAGCGGCTGAAGGCGGGCGACCGGGTCGCTTTCGGAAAAGGCGAGGATAGGGCCTGTGCGTTATCGGCGCTTTGGGCGACCGTCGCCGCCAAGGGAAATGACGGCGAGGTGACCTTGGCCTTTGATCTGGCTGGCGCCGATCTAGACCGCGTCATCGACGACCACGGTCTGATGCCCCTGCCGCCCTATATCGCCGCCAAGCGGGCCGAGGACGACCGCGACCGATTCGACTACCAGACTATTTACGCTCGGGAAGCGGGGTCGGTGGCCGCCCCCACGGCCGGCTTGCACTTCACCGAAGGGCTGTTCGAGGCGTTGCGAAGGGCGAGGGTTTCGACCCACTTTCTTACCCTGCATGTGGGCGCCGGGACCTTCATGCCGGTCAAGACCGAGGCGGTCGCCGACCACCAAATGCACGCCGAGTATGGCGAGATCTCCGCTTCGGTGGCGGACGCCCTAAACGCCGTCCGGGCGCGGGGCGGGCGGATCGTCTGCGTCGGCACGACCAGTCTGCGTGTGATCGAAAGCGCCAGTGGCGAAGACGGGCGCATTATGCCGTTCGCCGACGAGACTGCCATCTTCATCACGCCGGGCTATCGTTTCCGCGCCGCGGATGGGCTGATCACCAACTTTCATTTGCCACGTTCGACCTTGTTCATGCTGGTCGCGGCATTGGGGGGTCTTGAGCCGATGCGGGCCGCCTATGCCCATGCCATCGCATCCCGCTACCGTTTCTATTCCTACGGTGACGGCTCGCTGATCTGGAAAGCCGGCTGATGGGCGCCTTTCCCTATCTGATCGAGGCCGCCGACGGCGCGGCGCGGGCCGGCGTGCTCAAGACCTCGCGCGGCGATATCCAGACTCCGGCCTTCATGCCGGTGGGTACGGCCGGGGCGGTGAAGGCGCTGACCATGGACCAGGTGCGGGCGACGGGCGCCCGGATCATTCTGGGCAACACCGTCCACCTGATGCTGCGCCCGGGCGCCGAGCGCGTGGCGCGGTTGGGTGGTCTGCACAGATTTGGCGGCTGGGAAGGCCCCATCCTGACCGACTCCGGTGGGTTTCAGATCATGTCGCTCTCGAAGCTGATGAAGATCGGCGAGGAGGCGGCCGTTTTTGCCAGTCCGATCGACGGTTCGCGCCATGTGTTGAGCCCGGAGCGCTCGATCGAAATCCAGGCCGATCTGCTGGGTTCGGACATTGTGATGCAGTTGGATGAATGCGTCGCCTGGCCGGCCAGCGAGGAACGGGCCGGCGAGGCCTTGCGGCTTTCGGCCCGGTGGGGCGCCCGCTGCAAGGCCGCGTTCGGCGAACGTGAAACCCAGGCTCTGTTCGGCATCCAGCAGGGATCGACCTTCGAGCGGCTGCGGCGGGAATCGTCGGATCGGCTGATCGAGA
>JAYTXV010000250.1:0-1946 GCA_043742805.1 Caulobacteraceae bacterium
CGAATCTTGGCCTGCCCGATCGGAACCAGCCAGTCGTAGACCTGCGGGATGTCGAACTCGTGGCCATACATCATCTCGTGTTCGAGAAAGACCACGGGATTGGGGTCGCGAATCGCCGCCTTCAGCAGGCCCTTGGCGTCAGCCGCGTCATAGGGCGCCACCACCTTCAACCCTGGGATCTGGGCGTACCATGCCCCGTAGTCCTGGCTGTGCTGGGCGCCGACGCGGGCCGCCGAGCCGTTGGGGCCACGGAACACCACCTGGCAGCGAACCTGGCCGCCGGACATGTAAAGAGTCTTGGCGGCCGAGTTGATGATGTGGTCGATCGCCTGCATGGCGAAGTTGAAGGTCATGAACTCGATGATCGGCTTGAGGCCGGCCATGGCCGCGCCGACGCCCAGGCCGGCGAAGCCATGCTCGGTGATCGGGGTGTCGATCACCCGCTTGGGACCGAATTCCTCCAGCAGGCCCCGGCTGACCTTATAGGCGCCCTGATACTGAGCGACCTCCTCGCCTATCAGGAATACGCCCTCGTCGCGGCGCATCTCCTCGGCCATGGCGTCGCGCAGGGCGTCGCGGACGGTGATCTTCACCATCGCGGTTCCGGCGGGGAGAGTGGGGTCGGCTTGCGGCGCCTTGGCGGTTTCGCCACCTCCAGCACTCCGTGGTTCCCCTCTTCCGGGGGGAGAAGAAACAGAAGGTGCAGCTTCCACGGTTTTGTCTTTTCCCTCTGGAGGGAGCGAGGCCGCGGGCCGGGAGGGAGGCTTGTCCGACGTCCCCGCCCCACCGGATAACCGCGCGATCGGGGTGTTGACCTTGACCTCTTCGGTTCCCTCGGCGACCAGCAGCGACTCCACCACGCCCTCATCCACCGCTTCGACTTCCATGGTCGCCTTGTCGGTCTCGATCTCGGCGATGACGTCGCCGGACTTGATCGTATCGCCGACCTTGATGAGCCACTTGGTGAGGGCGCCTTCCTCCATGGTCGGCGACAGCGCGGGCATCAGGATGTCGGTGCTCACGCCGCGGTCTCCAGATAGACGTCGGTGTAGAGCTCGGCGGGTTCGGGTTCGGGCGCCGTGCGGGCGAACTCGGCCGAGTCGGCGACGATCGATTTAACCTCGGCGTCGATGGCTTTCAACGTCGCCTCGTCGATCAGGCCCTGGCTTTCCAAACGTTCCTGCAGGTGCTCGATCGGGTCGCGGGTCTTGCGCACCGCGTCGATCTCTTCCCGGGTGCGATATTTGCCCGGATCGCTCATCGAGTGGCCGCGATAGCGATAGGTCTTCATCTCCAGGATGAACGGCCCCTTGCCCGAGCGGGCGTGTTCGGCGGCTGCCAGGCCTGCGTCGCGCACGGCGACCACATCCATGCCGTCGACCTCGACCCCCGGAATGTTGAAGCTGGCGCCGCGCCGGAACAGGTGGGTTTCGGACGAGGACCGGGCCACGCTGGTGCCCATCGCGTACTGGTTGTTCTCGATCACATAGACCACCGGCAGGCCCCAGAGCTCTGCCATATTGAAGCTCTCATAGACCTGACCCTGGTTGGCGGCGCCGTCACCGAAATACACGAAGGCCACCTTACCGTCGCCCCGGTAGTGGTTGGCCAGGGCAAGGCCCGTGCCCAGGCTGACCTGCGCCCCGACGATGCCGTGGCCGCCGTAGAAACCGGCCTGAGTCGAAAACATGTGCATCGAGCCACCCTTGCCCCGCGACACGCCGGCCGCACGACCGGTGAGTTCGGCCATCACCGCCTTGGGATCGATGCCGACGGCCAGCATGTGGCCATGTTCGCGATAGCCGGTGATCACCTGATCGCCGTCCCGCCTGGCCGCCTGCATCCCCACCGCAATGGCCTCCTGGCCGATGTAGAGGTGGCAGAAGCCGCCGATCAGGCCCATGCCGTAGAGTTGGCCCGCGCGTTCCTCGAAACGGCGGATCAAC
>JAYTXV010000251.1:0-2299 GCA_043742805.1 Caulobacteraceae bacterium
TCAAGGCATGGAGAGGTGGCTGAGTGGTCGAAAGCACCGCACTCGAAATGCGGCGTGCCTGTGAGGGCACCGTGGGTTCGAATCCCACCCTCTCCGCCAACCCGCTACACGGGCCAGACGACTAATGTAGGCTCACCGCGCGCCGGATGGTTGATTGCGCTACCGCCGCTAGGCGGTTTTTCCGGAGGGTTGAAGGTGCGCTTTTTGCGACCGCCCGAGGCCATATAAACGGGAAAATCGATCGACCATCGAAGATTTTAAATTTTGTCGATGATAAATTTACGGAAACATGGGTCCAGATAAATCTAAAAAAATAAGTAAAAATGACCATCCAAAGCAGATAGTCGGGATTAATTCACTCTAAAAAGAGGTTGCGGGCCGCGAACCCGTTCGCCGCGACCCGCCGCCAAACTGGGGCCCCCGTTTGACATACTCAGTCTGCTACGCTGAAATACAGTAGGCAATGCGCGTATTGTCGCTCTCCCGGCCTGTTCACCGGTCGTCATGTCTGGGTGGCGGGTTACAGGTGGACCGTGAGATTCTGCTTTCCCTTCAGGGATTCGACATCGGCAACCGCCGGGCAATCGGCGATGCAGACTCGCCTTAGCGACCAGATCGCGGGCGCCGCACTGCTCTCGGCTGTGCTGATCACCACGGGCCTGGACAAAGACTGGTGGCTGTCCTGGATCGTTTGGGTTCCTTGGCTGACCCTGGTGACCATCGGCTACGTCATCTGGAAACGCCGCGCCTCAGCCCACGCGAACCTCTAGTAGTGACAGATCGGGCGCGCAGTCGCCGTTGCGGCTCAGCACCGCCTAGCCCTCCAGGATGAAACCGAACAGCAATTCGCGGTCATGGGCTGGAACTTCCAGCCGCGTCCCGGCCGAGGGGCGCAGGACGCGGACATCGGCCAGTCCCCGGGTCGCCAACGCCATGGCGGTGGTCTGGCTTTCGAAGCCACCGGCATCCAAAGGCGTCCATGGCGTTTCGGCGGCGACGTGACGCAGGAAAACCTGGCCGCTGAAATCGCGGCCCGGAAGCATTTGGCCAGTCGGCAGGGCCAGGCCTTGATCGGCGTGAGTCTCATGCAGAGCCGGGCAACCGATCTCGATCACCTCCAACACGGCCGCGGCCTCCAGCACCCGATGACGGATGCGTGGCGGCTGCAGCACGCAGTCATCCGCCGCCAGAATGAACGGCGCGCCTGGTCCTCATAAACCAGGCGCGCCCAGCGTCGCCGGCAGGAGATCGTCTGGAACCGTAGGTTGTGAAAGTGCACCCAGTCGGCCATTGGCCCGCCGTCCGCGAAAAAGATGTGGAAAGCGATGAAACGCTCTCCCAGCCGTTCGGGAATGAGATCGCGCTAGAGCATCCCGGCCCGTCCGGCCCCCGGAATCTCGCCGGCGCGGGTCAGCACGAATTGCGGCGCCAGGGGCGGAATCTCGATGGGTTGATCGGCCTGCACCCATTCGACCCGGGTGCCGTTGGAAGCGGTCAGCACCCGGTCCGCCACGGGCGGCAAGGTGTCGCACGGAAGACGGATCAGCGTGAGACCGCCCTCTCCCGGCGCCAAGCGTAACCTCAAGCCGTGGCCTGAGATACTCGCTACCCTGGGCTAGTCGGCCGAGAAGATGGTCTCGACCCGAAAACCCAGGACATCGGTGAAGAACGCGAGGGTGGGCGCCAAGTCCGCGCAGGCCCGCTGTAGCTCGGCTGGACCTGCAGGCCCGGGAATGGCCTTTAAAGCCCGAGCAGCCGGGCCAGGATGTTGTGTTGCACCTCGCTGGAGCCGCCATAGACCGTGCTGGCGCGGTTGTTGATGTGGCGGGTGGTGGGGGTGACCGCGTAAGTCGGCCCGATCGGCCCCTCCTGGGGATACGCGCCCAAAGCCCGGCGCTGGTCCGGCGCCGCGTAGAGGCCGAGCACTTCCATAGCCAGTTCGGCGACTTCCTGGCTCTTGTGGCTGGCAAGCAGCTTCTTGATCGAGGCGGCGGTTCCACCGACGCTTTCGCCGACCCCCGCGCCGGAGCTCAGATAAAGATCGGTCCAGTCGGCGGTAATCATGTCGATCTCCATCAGCGCCGCCTTGCGCCGAAAATCTGGATCGGCGAGCAAGGCGGCCTCGTCGCCCGAAGGCTCCCGCGTGGCCATTGCCTTGACTTTCTCCAGCCCAACCTTGAGCCCGACACCGAGTGAGCCACCGCCGCGTTCGAACTCCAGCAGATATTTGGCGACGGTCCAGCCCTCGTTCTCCGCCCCCATCCGGTTGGCCACCGGGACGCGTAGATTGTCGAAGAAC
>JAYTXV010000252.1:0-5814 GCA_043742805.1 Caulobacteraceae bacterium
GGCGGCGCCCTGCTGATGGCCGTGCCGTTCGGCTGGGAAGCCAATCCCGAACATCCCTATTTCCTGGGGCCCTCGGAGTGGTGCGCGCTGGTGGAGGACGCGGGTTTCGAGATCCGTGTCGCCCAGGTCGGCCGGGAATATCCCGAGAGCGGCTACGACTACTTCATCGCGGCCCGCAAGACGGCCGGACCCATCGGCGGCCAGCGGCTCGATCCGGCGGACTACCGCAAATCCCACATGTCCTTCCTCGCCTTCGACGATCACCGGGTCCGCTGCGAGAGCGTCCTGGCGGTGGCCGAGGATCACCTGATCTGCGACGGCGACTGGTCGATATCGATCGCTCTTCCGTCAGGCGCGAAGATCGCCCTACCGGTCCTGGCCAATCATCCGTGGTCGGCGATCGTTGAACTGGGATTTGGCGGCGAGAGTCGACTCGCGGATCTTCACAGCTGGTTTTCCTTTGTCAAACCCGAGCGGCTGGTGTCCGGCGCGCCCGGCCAGGCGGAGGGGCGGGTCACCATTCGCCCCGCGGGCCGCAATCTGTTGAGCCGGGGAAACCAGTGCGCCTTTTTCGGCCTGCTCTATCGATGAGCGACCACGAAGCCGATTTCTGGGGACGCGAACGGTTCCTGTCCGACTTGGCCCAACCCTGCCCGCCAGTCATCGATCTCACCGGTCCGCCGCGATTTGTCGTGTTCGGCCCTTACATGGCCCTGGCGCCCGGGCGGTGGCGCGCGGAGATGATCTTCGAACTCTGCCCAGAAGCTGCCCGGCGGCGGCTGGCGGCGCAATTCGGCGCCGAACCCGACTACGCCACTGTCGCGGCGCCCGCGGGCGTGTCCGGACGCCACGCCATCGTCATCGACCACACCTTCGCGTCCGGCGATCTGGCCCAGGCGCGACTTTGGCTGCAGGGAGCCGCTTTCCATGGAGAGGTGCGATTCCTGGGCGTGACGGTTCGTGCCTTGCCCGATCCGCCGAGGGGCCCCGGCGCATGACCAGGACATTGTTCGGCTTCGAGCGCCTAAGCCGGTTCTGGCGCGAACTGACCAGCCGGCTGGACGGCGTCGCCGAGTCGCAGCGCGACCTGACGGGCCAGATGGACACCCTCGCCGCGTTGACCCACGCCAATGCAAATCGGCTGGACCATCTGTCCCGACAGGTCGATGTTCTTCAGCGGGAAAGCCGGGTTCTGCTCGGCCAGCTATCCCTGCCCCCGACGGCCCTCTGGCTGGGGCGGCCCGCCGCCCATCCCGGCGACCCCGCGTCGGCGGCCTTTCCATGTTCGACCCTGTGCCGGCAGGAAAGCTTCGATCAGCCTTGGTTTTCCCATTGGGTCCGCCGTCTCGCGCAGCCCCTGCGTTTTCATCGCAAGCTATGGGAATATGTCTTCATCTGCCAGGCGTTGTGGGAGCGAGGCGCTTTGCATCCAGGCGCCCGCGGCCTCGGTTTCGGTGTGGGCCGCGAGCCGCTGCCCCCCCTGTTCGCCGCAGAGGGATGCCGAGTCCTGGCCACCGACATGGCCGCCACGGATGCAGCCGCCCTAGGCTGGAGCCAGACGGCGCAGCACGCCTGGGGACTGGAGACCCTGCGAGAGGACGCCATCTGCTCGCCCGAAATCTTCGCCGCCAATGTCGCGTTCCGGCAGTGTGACATGAACGCCGTCCCGGACGATTTTCGCGACTTCGATTTCTGCTGGTCGGCCTGCGCCCTCGAGCATCTGGGTTCAATCGACCGGGGGGTAGATTTCATCGAGGCGGCCATGGACTGCCTGCGCCCGGGCGGGTGGGCGATCCACACCACCGAATACAATGTCAGCTCCAACGATCACACGGTGGAGACCGGCGGCACGGTGCTGTTCCGCCGACGCGACCTCGAGGCCATGGCTGATCGGCTGACAGCCCGCGGACACAAGGTCGCGGCCTTCGACTTCGAGCCGGGCCTCGCGCCCATGGACCGCTATGTCGACGTCGCCCCCTACCGTGTTGAGCCGCACCTGAAACTGGCGGTGGAGGGCTATTCGGTGACCTCTATCGGCCTGATCGTTCAACGCGGTTTGTGAAGCGTGGCCATGGCTGCGCTTCAAGGACTATATTCGACGGCCTTCCGGTGGGCGACGACGGCGAAAAGGGCAAACGTTTTGACGAAAGAGGCTGGTCGCCTTCACCCCCACCGTGGGACTGCGCAGGCAACGGACAACGCCGCATCCATCGACGCCCCGGATCGGACCGTCGCGGGTCTCTCGGCCTGGCGGCTTGGGCGAACGCGCCAAGAAAGGCTCGCCCTCACCTTCAAGGCGGCCGCGCAGGACGAGGAATTCCGCAATCTGACCGCGGAGGCGGACGCCAGTCGCGATGCGGGGCTGTGGGAGGCCGCCGAGCGCGCCTATGAGCGGGCTCTGGCTATCTATCCGCTTCACTTTGGCTATCGCATTCAGCATGCGCACATGTGCAAGGAGCAAGGCCGCTTCGATGAGGCGGAGATCGGCTATCGTGACGCCCGGGCGCTCGGCGCGCGGACCGTGGACGTGGCGGCGCATCTCGCCTTCGTCGCTGGCCGTCAGGGTCACAGCGGCGACGTCCCCGCAGCTGTGGGGACTGTGCCGGGCCCGATGGGGGATGCGCCCTGCGTGGCGGACATCGAGGCCCTGGGTTATATACTGTGGCACAATTCGGACCTTTCGCACAAAGACGTGCTGGCCCTGGTTCGCGCCTGCGCCACCTGCGACGCGGTCGCCGCGCGAATGATCGCCGACGAGCGGTTTCTGCAGCGTAACGGGCCATTCCTGACCCTGATGGAGGCGCGCCGGTGAACGACGCCTCGACGCCGATTATCTCGGTGGTCATCAACACCCTCAACCGCGCTGGCCATCTGGCGGACGCGCTGAGGGCGCTCCAGGGTCTCGACTACCCGTCGCTTGAGGTGATCGTAGTCAACGGCCCGTCAACCGACGACACCGAGGCGGTTCTCGACCGGTGGGAGGGCCGCATCAAGCGGGGCCATTGCGCGCAAGCCAATCTGGCGGTGTCGCGAAACGTCGGCATCAGTCTGGCCGCCGGAGAGATCATCGCCTTCATAGACGACGACGCGGCGCCGCATCCCCGCTGGCTCGCCGAGTTGAGCGAAGGGTTCCGCGACCCCAGGGTCGCGGGTGTCGGGGGCTTCACGATCGACAATACCGGCGTTCGCTGGCAGGTCCGCAAGACCGTCTGCGACCGATTTGGCAATGCCTTCAATGTTTCCAACCTGTTCGATGAGCGCCCGTTGTGTCGTCCAGGCTCGGCCTACTACCCCAGCCTCCTGGGCACCAATTCGGCCTTTCGCGCCGCAGCGCTGCGGGCGATCGGCGGTTTCGACCACACCTTCGCCTATCTCCTCGACGAGACCGATGTCTGCCTGCGGCTGGTCGATGCGGGCTGGCGCGTCGCCTACGAGCCGGCCGCGATGGTCTATCACCAGTTCGCCCCGAGCCATATCCGATCGGGTCAGAGGGTGGCGCGCACTCTGTATCCGTCGGCGGTGAGCAAGGGCTACTTCGTGATGCGCCATGGAGCGGCGCATTCCGTCACCGAGGCGGCGGGGGAACTGGACCGCTACCGGAGCGAGATTCTCGCCGCCAACGACTGGCTCAACCGCCACGGCCGCATCGACGACGATCATCGCTACAGCCTCGATCAGGATCTCGAGCGCGGCCTAGCCCGGGGTGGCGAGGCCGCGCGAAAGCGCACCGCCGCGGGGGGCGATCTCGCGCCGACACCGCCGCCGCCGCCGTTCCTGCCCTTCCAGACCAGGACGGGCCTTAGGATCGCGCTCGTCAGCCAGGGCTACCCCCCGCACAATGAGGCCGGTATCGCCCGATGGACCGCCCTGGCCGCGGCAGGGTTGGCCGACCGGGGTCACCAGGTCCATATAATCACCCGGTGCGACGGCGAGGAGAGCGTGACGTTCGAGGGCGGGTTGTGGCTGCACCGCCTGCGCGCCGGCGCAATCGGCGCCATGGCCATGCGCGAGACCTTCAATGTGCCGCCCGATGTGGCCGACTGGGCGGCCAGGGTCCGGCGCGAGGCCCAGCATCTGAAATCCTTCGGGCTCCAGGTGCTCTCCTTTCCGATCTGGGATCTGGAGGGGTTGGGGGTGCTCGACGACGAGGATCTGGCCGTGGTGGTCAGCTTGCACACCACCTACGCCATGGCCAAGCCGTTCAAGCCGGAGTGGACGCTGCGGCCGCTGTTCGAACACTTCATGGTCAATCGGGTGATTGCCGCTGAGAAAGTGGTTCTGGGCCGGGCGCCGGTGCTGCTGGCCAACAGCGACGCGATCATCGGCGCGGTCGAAACGGTCTATGGCCTTGAGGTGCGCGACCGATGCGAGCTGGTCGCGCACGGAACCCCCGATCCCCTGGTCACCCGAGGAGCGCGGGCCGCGGACCGTGAGCGCCAGGCTATACAGGGCGCGGCCCTGAGGGTCCTGTTCGTCGGACGCTTCGAGCTCCGGAAGGGCTTCGATATCGCCGCGAAGGTGGCGATTGGGCTCGCCAGTATGTCGAGCGCCGTGGAGTTCTGGTTCGTCGGCGGTCTGCTCAGCGATGCCGTCCGCGACGACCTGATGGCCGGCGGGGTCGATCTCACAAGCAGCCAGGTCCGGTTCCTGGGAGACCTCGATCGGCAGGCGCTCGACGATGCCTATGTGGATTGCGACCTGCTCCTGGCGCCCAGCCGGTTCGAATCGTTCGGTCTGATCGGAATCGAGGCGATGGCGGCACGGCGCCCGGTGCTGGCCCTAGCCGGCAGCGGGCTGGGCGAGGTGATCGAGGACGGCGTATCGGGTCGCGTCTGGCCGGAAACGCCGGATGTCGCCGACCGGATCATCGCCGAGGTTCTGCGGCTCGATCGGAACCGGTCGGCGCTGCTGGCCATGGGCGGCGCGGCGCGCGCGGCCTATGAGCGCCGCTTCACCGTCGCGCGAATGGCGGAGGGTATGGAACGGTGCTATCAGCGGGCGCTCGCCCAATCGCAAGAGGCGACAAGGACATGACCATCAACACCGACCGCTTCAGCCACGCGATCTTTCTTGCGGTGGGTGATCCGCCGACGGCCGCCGAAGCCGACCGTCTCGCGCGGCTGCTCTGGGTGCCCGACGAAATCCTGCCCTATCTCCTGCTCCGACGGAAAGGGTTTGAGGGCAGCCGGCAGATGGCGGCGGCCCTGGCGGCGGCCGTGGCCGGTTCGCCCGGCCGACCCGTCACGCCCCGAGCGCCGGACTTCACCGACTCGCTGCAAGTGGCCGCCGGGCGGAACGCGGTAACAGCCGCCACCCGGAAGGTGATCGACCACGACCTCGCAGGGCGGGATGCGCAAGCCGGCCTCGACGAGGCCATACTTGAGCTGGTCCGTCGCAGTCCGGCGAGCCCAGGCGACGCGCCCCTCCGAATCCGCCGTTAGTTCACGCCGCCTTTCGGCGAAATCGGCGTCCCGCCCATCAGCCTCAGGTCCGATTGATCGCCAGCAGGGTGGGGGGGACCCTGGAAAAAGACTGAGTCGCCAGACCCAGGCACGCGGCCGATGACGCCCCGAGGCCGGCCATCGCCTGGACGAAGGCGGCGGCCGGGTGGGGCGCGGCCGGGGTGATCCCGCCGCTCGGCGATAGAAGGGTGAAGGTCCCGCCCGGCGCGCCGATCACCCCGCCGCCGGCAATGATCGCGGTGTCGTTGATCGCCCAGGAGGCATAGGTCCCGGCGGCGTCGACGAATACGATGTCGCTCTTGCCGTCGCTATTGAGGTCGGCGACGCCGGCGAAGGCAAAGGTCCCGCCTGG
>JAYTXV010000253.1:0-5096 GCA_043742805.1 Caulobacteraceae bacterium
CCCCCCCCCCCCCCCCCCCCCCCCGCCGTAAGGGCCGGCGATTTGGGGGATTCGGGAGATTTTGTCGCCATTGTTCGGCCCTAGGAATGTCAGGTCGTGAACCAAAACGCACCGATAGGGTGAACTACTAATCGTGGCCCTCGTCCAGACAAAGTACTGGCTTTGCTTGGTTCTATTCGGCGCGATGTTCGCCATCCTTCGCGGGCGTGACGCCTCCGGCCGAGGTTCCGATAACGACTATCGAGGAAAGTGCCATGAGGACCATACCCCCGGTCTTCCCAGGAAAACTCTTGCCCATCACTCAACGCCATGCGTTGAATGCCACACCCGACCGACGGGTTTGCGGTGCATGGCAGAGAGACTTCTCATCGCCATTTCCGACACCTTTTACCGAACCGCAAACCCTTGGCGCCGGCCGGCGGCGGCTTTATCAATGATGTGTCCCCTTACCCGATCCGGAGCCCCGTTCCATGGCTGAAGCCTACATCGTCGCCGCCACCCGCACCGCCGGCGGCCGCCGCAAGGGCAAGCTCGCCGGTTGGCATCCCGCCGATCTGGCCGGCCAAGTCCTCGACAACCTGATCGACCGCACCGGCGCCGACCCGGCCCTGGTGGAAGACGTGATCATGGGCTGCGTCGGTCAGGCCGGCGAACAGGGTAACAACATCGCCCGCGGCGCCGTGCTCTCGTCGCGCTTCCCCGAAAGCGTGCCGGCCACCAGCGTCGACCGCCAGTGCGGCTCGTCGCAGCAGGCCCTGCACTTCGCCGCCCAGGGCGTGCTCAGCGGCACGCAGGACATCGTCATCGCCGCCGGCGTCGAGAGCATGACCCGCGTGCCGATGGGCACCCCGGTGATCCTGCCGGCCCAGGCGGGCCTCGGCTCGCCGATGAGCCCGCGCCAGAAAGAACGCTATCCCGATATCCAGTTCAGCCAGTTCATGGGCGCCGAAATGGTCGCCGCCAAATACGGTCTGACCAAGGACGAACTCGACGAATACTCCTATCGCAGCCACCAGAAGGCCATCGCGGCCACCCAGGGCGGCGCCTTCAAGAACGAGATCGTCGGTATCGAGATCACCGACGCCGATGGCAACAAGACCCTGCATACCGTCGATGAGGGGATCCGCTTCGAGGCCAGTCTCGAGGGCATCCGATCGGTGAAGCTGCTGCAGGATAACGGCAAGCTCACCGCCGCCAGCTCCAGCCAGATCTGCGACGGCGCCTCGGGTGTGATGATCGTCAGCGAGGCCGGCCTGAAGATCCTCGGCGTCGAACCGATCGCCCGCATCCACCATCTGACCGTCATCGGCGGTGATCCAGTGATCATGCTGGAAGCCCCGATTCCCGCCACCAAGCGCGCCCTGGCCAAGGCCGGCATGAAGATCGACGACATCGATCTCTACGAGGTCAATGAGGCCTTCGCCTCGGTGCCGGTGGCGTGGCTGAAGGAGACCGGCGCCGATCCGGCCCGCCTGAACGTCAACGGCGGCGCCATCGCGCTCGGTCACCCGCTGGGCGCCTCGGGCACCAAGCTGATGGCCACTTTGGTCCACGCTCTGAAGGCGCGCGGCAAGCGCTATGGCCTGCAGACCATGTGCGAAGGCGGCGGCCTGGCCAATGTGACGATCGTCGAGGCGCTTTAGAACACACCCGGCAGCAGCCGTGGAGCTAGTCGTCACCGCCGGGCTTCACCGCCGCCAATTCGTCGCCGCTGGCGGCGCCGGCCTTCTCGTCGCCTCCCGGGCGCGGGCGGTTGGCGTCGATGAGGCCGCTCGAACACTCGCGGCGATCGAGGCGGATATTGGCGGGCGGTTGGGGGTCGCGGCCCTCGACACCGGTTCCGGCGTCTGGCTGCGCCATCGCGCCGACGAGCGCTTCGCCATGGCCTCGACCTTCAAGGTTCTGCTGGTGGCCACGGTCTTGCGCCGCGTCGACCAAGGCGAGCTCAAGCTTGACCAACGGGTTCCCTTCTCCCGCGCCGATTTGCTGGAATACGCGCCGCGCGCCAGGGCTCATGTGGATCGGGGTGCGATGTCGGTGCTCGATCTGTGCGCGGCGGCGGTGGAGGTCAGCGACAACACCGCCGGCAATCTGCTGCTCGCCCTGGTCGGCGGCCCGCCCGGTTTCACCGCCGGGTTGCGCAGGCTGGGCGATCCGACGACGCGTCTGGACCGCACCGAGCCGGCCTTGAACACCAACCTGCCTGACGACGTCCGCGACACCAGTTCGCCGGCCGCGTTCGTGCTCACCCTGCGCCGGGTGTTGCTCGCCGATAGGCTATCGACGGAGAGCCGCCGACAGCTGACCGCCTGGATGGTCAACTGCCAGACCGGTCTTGCTCGGCTAAGGGCTGGACTGCCGGTCGGCTGGAAGGTCGGCGACAAGACGGGCACGGGCGAGAACGGCGCTGTCAACGATGTAGCCATCGTCTGGCCGCCAGGCCGGCCGCCGATCCTGATCGCCGCCCTGCTCAGCGGATCGAAACGCCCGACCGAGGCGCTCGCCGCCGCCCAAGCCCGCATCGGCCGGGTCGTGGTCGGCGCCTTCGGCTAGCGTCTACCAGCGACACCAGTCTTCCCGTGTCCACGTCGGCGCCGAACAACGCGCCAAGTCGGGGGGGCCTCGTTCTCGCCGATAGCCTCGCCTATGCTGGCGCCATGCCTTTCACCACCACCGTCCTGACCATGTTTCCAGAGGCGTTCCCTGGGCCGCTCGGCGTGTCGCTGATTGGGACCGCCTGGCGGGAGCAGAATCTATGGCGGCTGGAAACAGTGGACATTCGGGGCTTTTCCAAGGATAAGCGCGGCTTCCTTGACGACACCCCAGCTGGGGGCGGCCCGGGGCAGGTCATGCGGGCGGACATAATTGCTTCGGCGCTCGATAGCGTGGAGGCGATGGGGCGTCCGTTTTTATATATGAGCGCCCGGGGTCGGCCCTTGACCCAGGCGCGCGTGCAGGCGTGGTCGAAGGCGCCGGGACTGGTCGTTCTGTGCGGCCGGTTCGAGGGGGTGGACCAGCGGGTGATCGACACCCGGGGGTTCGAGGAAGTCTCGGTGGGAGACGCGGTCCTGGCCGGTGGCGAGGCGGCGGCTCTGGTTGTGATCGAGGCCTGTGTGCGGCTGCTGCCCGGCGTTCTGGGCGAGGCGGCCAGTTTGAGCGAAGAAAGTTTCGAGGACCATCTCCTCGAACAGCCGCAGTTCACCAGACCGCGGACGTTCGAGGGACGCGATATCCCCGATGTGCTGTTGTCGGGTCACCACGGCGCGGTGGCCAAATGGCGACGGTCCCAGCGGGAGACCACTACGCGGGAACGGCGGCCGGACTTGTGGGCGGCGCATCTCGCCAATCAACAGCCAAAGGGCGATAAAGCCCAGTAAATTGAAGGACTTTTAGACCAGATGAACGTGATCCAAGAGCTCGAAAAAGAAGAAGCCGCCCGCCTGCTCGAAGGCAAGAAAATTCCCTATTTCCAGGCCGGCGACACCTTGCGCGTCAATGTAAAGATCAAGGAAGGCGAACGCGAGCGCGTTCAGGCCTATGAAGGCGTCTGCATCGCCCGTTCGGGCGGCGGCCTCCAGGAGAACTTCACCGTCCGCAAGATCAGCTTCGGCGAAGGCGTGGAGCGGGTATTCCCGGTGCTCTCGCCGATGATCGAATCCATCGAGGTCAAGCGTCGCGGCGCCGTGCGGCGCGCCAAGCTGTATTATCTGCGTGATCGTCGCGGTAAGTCGGCCCGGATCGCCGAGCGTACTTCCGGCAACATGGGCAAGGGCGACTCGTCCGAAGGCTAGGGGCTGGCGGGTTGACCGCCGCCGCCCTTGCCACCAAGAGCCGCCGCTGTTGCGCCGCCGACCAGCAGGGCGGCGCCGGCGGCATAAAGGGCTAGATTGTTACCGGCCTGTTTGTCGGCAAGATCACCGGTGCATTCGCGCGCGCAGCCGTTGATGAATTGGTCGTGGGTTTGCCCACCGGTCTGGCGTTGGGCCACTAATTCGGACCAGTGTGTTTCGCAATAGTTGTGGGTGCGATCAATATAGGGCTTCTTGGCTTCGCCCTGTTGCCGCGCCGGGCACG
The DNA here is from genome assembly GCA_043742805.1 of Caulobacteraceae bacterium. Lineage (GTDB taxonomy): Bacteria > Pseudomonadota > Alphaproteobacteria > Caulobacterales > Caulobacteraceae > Acaudatibacter. The sequence continues at coordinate 4,075 of JAYTXV010000253.1, forward strand.
CCGATCGCGTGTCATTGGCCGCCTGCGCGGCTGCCTCGCCGGTCAAGCCGAAAATCAAAACCACCGCCAACCAGACCGCCGTCTTCATCGTCTCTTGTCCTGAAGGCGAGACTTCCCGCCGAGGATGTTTCATAGCCTTGGGGGCGGGGTTCCGCAATCCAAGGTGTTCGGCGACCAACAGACCCTGATGAACACAGTTTTGTCCAAGGCGACCGTCGCCGTCGCCCAACTCGGCGCCAGGGCCACCGCCGTCACGGGGACCTATGTCGCCGCCACCGCCGCGATGCTGCTGGCGGTGGTCGTTCTGCGGGGCATGGTCGCGCCGGCGCTTTTCAGGAACATCCTTGGCCTGATCTTTCTGATGTCATTGTCGGCTGGACTTGAGCCCGGAACCATCAAGGCGGCGGCCCTGAGCGAGGTCGGAGTAGGGGGGGCGGACCTGGTCGCCTATCTCGGTGTGGGGGCTTTGAAGGGCGCGCTGGCCTCGCCGCTTCTCGCCGTTATCTGGCGGCTCGCTGATCCAACGATCCCGTTCTCGACCCTGGCCTGGACGCCGCTGATCACCATCGCCGGGTTCTGGGCCACTGATATGCGTGTGCTGTTGGATCTTCGAGGCCGGCATACCCTGGCCGTCGGGCTGAAGCAGGGTAGTCTCGCTGGCGGCGTTGCCGTCGTGGGCCTGCTGGTGGCGCTGAGAACGCCGCTGGTCTGGGCGGTCGTTGTTTCGACCCTCATACGGCTGGCCTTGCCTCTGCTGGCCGTGGCGCTGTTCAGGCGTGCGCCGCCTGGCGGGCCGATCTCGCGGCAAGCCCGACGACTGCTGGGCGACAAGCGTTGGGTCGACCTGGCGGCGGTCTCCGTGATCGCCGCCGTCGGCGGTTCAGTCGACAGGGTGATCGGGCTTCGATTGCTCACCCCGAGCGACTACGGCGCCTACTATCTGATCTATGAGCTGCTCACCAAGTTCTGGCTGATCCCCTTTGTCCTGGGTCCCATTCTGTTCGCCAGACGAGCCTCGGGCG
>JAYTXV010000254.1:0-2506 GCA_043742805.1 Caulobacteraceae bacterium
TTGCAGGCCCTTGGCGAAATTGCCCGGAAAGACGCTGATCAGCTTGGCGCCGAAGGTGTCGGCCGACACGCCCGGCATCACCCCGAACGCCGCGCCGTCGTCCAGGCCGATGATCTGGCGCAGCACCTGGCGCGTTTGACCGGTGCTCAAGGCGATCATCGCCTCGCGCATCAGCGCAATACAATCGGCCATCGGCAGCAGATCGTGGACGGTCTCGCGATCGATGATCAGCAGGCTCATGACGCGGACTTTCTCCCTTGAGCCGATCATTTTCCATGGAGCCCGCGGGCCCCGTAGTCCAGTGCCGGGCGCCCTCGTTCCCCGGGCTGAATCATGCTTTATGGCGCCGGCCGGCCGGAGGATTTGAGACAAGGTGCGAATCGTCAGCCTTCTGCTGCTGTGTTTCGCCCTGGCCGTCCCGGCCGGGACGTGGGCCGACTCGCCGCCCGTCAATCCCGCAGCCGTGATCGCCCAGGCCCGAAGCGATCTGCTAACCGCCTCGGCCGGTCTCAACACCAAGGCCCTGGCCGATCCGGATATCCAGGCGCGGCTGGCGCTGATCCTGCCGATTGAAGCCAGATTGACCAGCATACTCGCGGCCCTGACGCCTCGCCTGCAGGATTTGCTGGCCCGCCAGGCCCAGCTCGGGGCGCCGTCTGCGATCGCGGCGCCGGAAGACCCTCTGACCCTCGACACCCGCCAAAAGCTGGCCCGTTCGCTGACCAATGTCACCGCCGAGGTCAAGGAAGCACGGCTTCTGTCGCTCACGGCCCGCCAGGTCACCGCGACCCTCTCCGATCGTCTGAGGGAGAACTTCACCGCCCGGCTATGGACGCAAAGCCGCTCGATCGTCGATCCGGGACTGTGGCGGGATTTCGCCGACGAGCTGCCGAGCGATCTGAACCGCGTCGGCGTCGCCATCGGCGACGAAGTCGATGAAATGAGAATGGTCGACGCGTCGGCGCGGAACATCGCCCTTGTCGTGGGCGCGCTGGCATTCTGCCTGTTGCTGATGGGACCTGGGCGGGTGATCCTCGGTCGTCTCGGCTATCGCCGGGCCGGGCTCGGCGGTGGCGAGCCGCGGTTGCGGCGGATCGCCCTGGCGCTCTGGCTGGTTCTGGTCGCCGCCGGAACGCCCCTGGTCGCCGGGTTGGCGCTGAAGGCCGCTCTCGACCAGACCGACGCCCTGACGCCTGATACGGACGCCTTGATTACGCTGCTGATCCGGGCGGGGGTGTTCGCCTCACTACTCGAGAGTCTTGGACGGGCGCTGTTGTCGCCCAGGCGTCCCGAGTGGCGCCTGGCGCCGGCGCCCGAGGCCATGGTGGAGCGTCTCGCCGCTTTTCCGGGATTGATCGGCGCGGCTGTGGCCCTGTCGATGTTCGTGGTCGGTCTCAACAGCCTGCTGGGCATCAGCCTCGCCACCCGGGTCGCCGGCGATTGCCTGTCGGTGCTGCTCGAGTTGATTGTCGTAGGGGCAGCCCTAGCGGCGATTGGCCGGGCCCGCGTGGCGAACAGGGGCAAGGCCCCCTCGGGACCTTCGCCGGCGGAGTCCGATTCGCGGCTGCCGTGGCTCCTGGCGACGTTCGGGGCGTGGTTCGCGGTGGTCGGCGCCGCGATCGCCCTGGTGGTCGGTTACCTGGCGCTGGCCAATTTCCTGATGCGCGAAACGGTGTGGATCGCGGCGATTCTCGGCCTTCTGTTCCTCCTTCTGCGCCTCGCCGACGACCTTTTCCCCAGCCTGATGGCGCCCAAGGCCCCTCTGGGCGGCACTCTCGAAACCGCCCTCGGCCTGTCTTCAGGAACGATGGATCAGGTCGGCGTTCTGCTGTCCGGCGTGACGCGCCTATTCTTGTTGCTGCTGGGGGCCGTGGCGGTTTTCGCGCCGGTGGGGGCCAGTTTCGAAGACATACTGCGGCGCTTCACCGCCACCGATTTCGTGGTGCATCTCGGCCTGGTGTCGATCTCTCCCGGCGCGGTTCTCAGTGGGATCGTCCTGTTCCTGGCGGGGCTCGCCATAACCCGGGCCGTCCGGCGGTGGCTGGAGGTGCGCTACCTGCCAAAGACCAACATGGACCAGGGTCTTCGCACCTCCCTGGCGGCGGGGGTGACCTATCTGGGGGCTCTGGTCGCGGTGTTGGTGGCGTTTGCCTATCTCGGCTTCAGCGGCACGCAGATCGCTCTGTTCGCCAGCGCCCTGTCGGTGGGCATCGGCTTTGGCCTGCAGGCCATCATCGGCAACTTCGTCTCCGGCCTGATCCTGCTGGCCGAGCGACCGGTTCGGGTGGGCGACTGGATCGCCATCGGCGATCTCGAGGGCGATGTCCGCAAGATCAACATCCGGGCCACCGAGATCGAGATGATGGATCACTCGCGCCTGATCGTGCCCAATTCCGATCTGGTCTCCAAGACCGTCCGCAACATCACCCATTCCGGCGCTCTGGGCCGGGTCAGGATCGTCCTCAAGGTCGAAGCCGCCGCCGATCCCGCCAAGGTCCGCGACCTG
>JAYTXV010000255.1:0-2801 GCA_043742805.1 Caulobacteraceae bacterium
CCCGGTCATGAACCGCGCGCCCTCGTCGATCCGGCCCTGGGTGAGCATGACGTGGGCCAGGGCGTGCTGAGCCCACGGCTCGCGCGACGTCATCGACAAGGCCTTGGTCGCCGCCGCCTCGGCATCGCTCAGCAGGTGGCATTGCTCGAAACCGAAGGCGAGCATGCCATGAACCTGGGGAATGTCCTCGCAGGCCGGCGCCGCCTTCATCGCGATGCGCAGCATGGCCGGCGCATCGCCGGCGCCGAAGGTCAGATACTGGTGCAGTTTTACCGTCACCAGATCGCGCGGCCATTGATCGACGATGGCCTCGCTCAAGCCGAGAGCGCCAGGAATATCGTTCTCGAGCCAGGCGCGAAGAAACTTAATGAAGGCCCGCTCACGCGGGTTGGCGCCCGGCGCGCGCTCGGCGGCGGCCAGAAACGGCCGCGCGCGCACAGGCCCCTGAGGCGATTCCAGCAGCATAAACAGGGCGGCGGCATAGGCGTTGACCAGGGCCCCGTCCGGTGCGGCCGCCGCTGTTTTCAGGATTCCCGCAGCCCGCGTCTCGTAACGCAGGAACCCAAGAACAAACTCATCGACGCCGGCCAAAATCGCCTCGTCGGCGGTCGATACCGGATTGCCAAGACTATCGTTCATGCTGCCGCTCATGAGCCGTTCTACCCTATTTGGCCCTATTGGATGAACGGGCCTGTTTCACAATGGAACCCTCTCGGCAAAAAATCAGGCCGCGCCGGCTTTATCAGGTCTTTGCTTTGCAAAACGCTACTGGGCGTTGGTTTCGATGTCATCTGTATCGACAATCTGGTCACCGGCTGCTTCGGAAACATATCGGACTCTCATCAACACGCCAATTTCGAGTTCCACCATCACGATGTCATAGATCCCGTGCCGATCGACATGGACGCCGGCTTCAATCCATCTTGCTGGAGGCCTGAACAGGCTCAGTTGGTGGCGAGGATCAGGTTCCTGACCAGCGGATAGATCTGGCTCTGCCACTTCTTGCCGTTGAAGACGCCGTAGTGACCGACACCGGGCTGGAGATGGTGGCGTTTGCGGTTGGCATAGATGTTGTCGCACAGTGCGTGGGCCGCGACGGTCTGGCCGACCGAGCAGATGTCGTCGCGCTCGCCCTCAACGGTTAACAGGGCCGTGCGGCGGATGGCGCCGGGATCGACCTTGCGGCCACGCCAGACCAGCTGGCCCTTGGGCAACAGGTGATCCTGGAACACCCGGGACACAGTCTCGAGGTAGAACTCCGCCGTAAGGTCCAGGACGGCGAAATACTCGTCGTAGAACGCCTTAGCCGTGTCGGCCTCTTCCGTGCGTCCGGCGGCGAGGTGGGAATACATATCGACCTGAGCGTCCGAATGCCGGCCCAGATTCATCAGCATGAAGGCGGTGAGCTGCACGAACCCCGGATAGACCCTGCGGCCGGCGCCGGCGTATCGCGCGGGGACTGTGGAGATCAGCTCGCGCTCGAACCAGTCGATCGGATGGTTCTGGGCGAGTTCATTGACCTTCGTCGGATTGACCCGGGTGTCGACCGGACCTGCCATCAGGGTCATGCTGAGCGGCGTGGCTGGATTGTCGTCCTCGGCCATGATCGCCACCGCCGCTAACGCATGGGCGCAGGGCTGGCAGACGCCGATCAGATGAGCGCCGGGGCCGATCGCCTCCATAAAAGCGATCACGTGCGCGACATACTCGTCGAAGCCGAACGGCCCGGCGGATAGCGGCGCGTCGCGGGCGTTCTTCCAGTCGGTGATATAGACGTCGTTCTCGGGCAACAGGGTCTCCACCGTCCCCCTGAGCAGGGTCGCGAAGTGGCCAGACAGCGGGGCCACCAGCAGAACCCTGGGTTGCTCCGGATCGCCGTCCTTTCGAAACCGTACGAGATCACCAAACGGCGTGCCGGTCACGACCTCTTCCCGGACCGGGCGATGCTCGCCGTCGACGCGAACCGAGGTGAATCCATAGTCCGGTCGATCGTGGGTCAGTCCCGCGCGGCTGATCATTTCCAGACCGGCGGCGATGTGGCCCAGTGGCGGAACCTGGCGCAGCCATGCCGGCCCAAAGGCGAGGGCGGCGCCCGCCATGCCGGCCGCGAGCCGGGCGGGCGCCAACATATCCACCTGCGCCTGAAAGGCTCTGTAGCGCATTGCACCTCGCGGTCCGCCAGCCGGAGGCCAACTCACAGCGACAATCGCCGGAACAAGGCAGCGAGGGAAGCCCAGTCCTGATCGATAGCGTTCTTGAGGCCGCGGCGCCGGTATTCGCGCCATTCCCATCGGATATGTTCCCACGGCGCGCGTTCAATTGGACGCGGATGGTTTTGCTAACTAGGCCAGCGCCAGCCGAACCGCCGGGGGGCCAGGAGACGCGCATGGCCAAAGCCACGCTTACCATCAGCAGCCGCAACTATTCGTCCTGGTCGCTCCGGGGCTGGCTGCTGTGCAAATTCGCCGGTGTGTCGTTCGAGACGGTCAGCCTACCGATCGACGACGCCGCAGCCCGCGCCGAGCTTTTGCTGCTGGCGCCGTCCTTTCTCACGCCCAGCCTGAACTATGATGGAGTCGAGATCTGGGACACCCTGGCGATGGCCGAATTCCTCAACGAACTCGCGCCCAACGCGGGTTTGTTGCCCAAGGATCGCGCCGAGCGGGCCCGCTGCCGATCAATCAGCGGCGAGATGCATCAGGGTTTCGCCAATCTGCGCGCGGCCCTACCGATGAACCTCAAGGCTCATCATCCCGGCTTCAAGGTGTGGGCGGGCGCGCAGTCGGACGTCGACCGCATCA
>JAYTXV010000256.1:0-3537 GCA_043742805.1 Caulobacteraceae bacterium
GACGAGTCGGGCGCCTTCACCAAGGGGGCCGGAATTGCGTCGGCCGCCATCGATTCCGTTCTTGCCTTCGTTCAAGCGGCGCGAGAAACGCGCTTGGCCACGCTGGACCGGCTGGCGCAGGTCATCGGTGGTTCCATTGAGGGTGACGAAGGCTTGGCCGAGCTTTCGCGTATCGGCGACGCCTTGACCCGCCTGGGGGTGGCCGACCACCAGGCCGTGTTCGACCCGTCGATCGTCCGCGGCCTGGAATACTACACGGGCGCTGTCTTTGAGGCCGAACTTTCGCGCCGGACGCCCGGGGAACATGGCGATCCGGTTCGGTTCGGTTCGATCGGCGGCGGCGGACGATACGACGACCTGGTGGCCCGATTTACGGGTCAGCGGATGCCGGCGACGGGCTTCTCCTTCGGCGTATCGCGTCTGGCCGCAGCCCTGGCGGCAGCGGGCGGCGTTGTGGAAAAGGCCCGTGGCCCGGTGGTCATCCTGGCGCTCGATGGCGCGCTGATGGGGGAATATTTCGCCCTGGCCGGCGAGCTTCGTGCCTGCGGCGTGGCGGCGGAGGTCTATCTGGGGTCTTCGGGCATGAGGGCTCAGATGAAATACGCCGACCGCCGCTGGTCTCCAGCCGCGGTGATCATGGGTGGTGATGAAATGGCCGCCGGAACCGTCACTATCAAAGACCTCGACCTCGGCCGAAGCCTCGCCGGCTCGGTCACCGACAACCAGACTTGGCGCGATGACCGCCCGGGGCAGATCACCGTGCCTCGGGCTGAATGGCTGGCGCGCGTGCGGCGTATCGTCGAGGCGGTCGAGTGAGGCTGGAGGCCCCCGTACCGCCGGATGTATTGGCCGCGATCCAGGCGCCGTTCTTGGAGACGCCGGCCTACCTGTTCGATGCGCCGGTACTGCAGCCTATGGGACAGTTGCTGGATCTCGCCGGAGAGACCCTTCGGGAACGCTTGTTCGTGGTTCAGGGCGATGGACCGGAAGCTTGCCTGAGAACGGATTTCACCTTGTTGGCCCTGCGCGCCCATCTCGAGAGCGGCCGGCCAGAGGGGCGCTACTTTTATAGTGGTCACGCCTTCCGCGTAGCGCCCCGGGGCACGCGGCGATCGGAGGAGTTTCCGCAGATTGGCGTCGAAGTTTTCGAGGCCAATGATGACGCCTTGGCCGATGCGGAGATGGCGGCCCTGGCCTGGCGATCGGCAATCGCGGGCGGACGTCCCGACCTGACCTTGTTGCTGGGCGACGTTGGGTTGTTCGGGGTTTTCGTTGACGCCCTGGAGGTCGCCCCGCCGCTGGCGCTGCGCCTCAAGCGAGCGTTTTCGACGCCGCGCCGCCTCCGCGCCGAACTTTCTGGCGCCGGCGACGGAGGGACCTTTGGGGTGGGTGGCCGGTTGGCGGGCCTCTTGGCCGGCCTTTCGGAGACAGAAGCCGCTGGGGTGCTCGAGGAGATCTGGGTCCTGGCCGGCATCGACCCGGTCGGCGGCCGGTCGGCCGCGGAAATCGTCCACCGCCTGGCCGAGCGCGCGGCCCTGGCCGCTGCCACGCGATTGACCCCGGAGCAGGCTGATCTTGTGCGCCGCTTCCTGGCCATCGCGGGCGACCCAGTGGAATCGCTCGCGGTGGTGACGCGCCTCGTCAGGACCGCATCGCCAGGCCTCGGGGCCGCGCGGGCGGCCTGGGATCGCCGGGTCGAGGCCCTCATCGAGGCTGGAGTTCCATCCGGGTCCCTACGGTTCTCTGCGGCCTTTGGCCGCGCCTTTGGCTACTACGATGGCGTGCTTTTCGAAGTGCGCAGCGAAGCTCTCGGCGAGGACAGGCCGGTAGCGGCCGGCGGTCGCTACGATAGTCTCCCCGCGAGACTGGGGGCGTCATTGCCGATAGGGGCGGTGGGCTGCATGGTTCGCCCTGGTCGGGCCTGGGTGGGGGCCAGCGAATGACCGAGCCGCTGATCATCGCCATCCCTTCGAAGGGCCGGCTGAAGGAACAGGTGGATGGCTGGCTCTCGGACTGTGGCCTGATGCTGAGAATGGCCGGCGGTGCGCGCGGATATTCCGCCAGCCTCGATGGGTTCGACGATGTTCAGGTCCGCCTGGCTTCCGCCTCGGATATCGCATCGGCCCTGAATATTGGTGAGATTCATCTTGGCGTCACTGGGGAGGATCTGCTCCGAGAGGCCGGCGATGGAGCCGAAACCGGCGTTATGCTGCTGGCGGCTCTGGGGTTTGGGCGCGCCGATCTGGTGGTGGCGGCGCCCAAGAGCTGGGTCGATGTGGAAACCATGGCCGATATTGATGATGTCGCGCATCTTTATCTGGCGAGGACAGGCCGCAGGTTGAGAGTGGCGACGAAATATTTGACCCAGACCCGGGAGTTTTTCGCCAAACATGGGATAGCCGATTATCGCTTGGCCGAGTCGGGCGGGGCGACGGAGGGCGCGCCGGCGGCCGGCGCCGCCGAATTGGTGGTGGACATCACCACTACGGGAGCCACCCTGGCGGCCAATGGCTTGAAAATCCTGTCCGATGGACTGATCCTAAAGAGTCAGGCCCATCTCGCCGCAGGGCTGGGTGCGCGATGGGACGCGGATCATCTGAGAACCTGCCGCCGCTTGCTGATGATTTTCGATGCACGCGAGCGGGGCAAGACCCTGGTCAGCCTGACCTGGCCGTCAGGGCAGGATGCCGAGGCCCAGATCGCTCTTGCGTTAGCCGTGGGGCCTGCATGTCGCGCCCGCGCGAACGGCGCCCTGATCGAGCGGTCCCGGCTGTTCCAGACGGCGTCCGCGCTGACGGCGGCCGGAATCGGCCCCGTGATGGTTGAACGGCCCGCCTTCGTGTTTGAAGCCGCGTGTCCCGCCGCCGACCGCCTTGACGCGGCGGTGCGCGGGGAGACCCCAAAAGGGTAAAATCGTTCAACTTGCGCCGGTTCGGACCACATTTCTCTGCACGTGGTTCCAAATTTTCGTTGACTTGAGGATGAAATGACCTACCGGTCGAATTACGGGGTGCTAGAGGTCGTTCTTACAAGGCCGAAACTTCCCGTATTTCGGAGAGGGAACGCCCATACGGACCGCGACTGAAACGGGCCGTTAAAACTCGCCACAACGCCGCCCGCGGCGAGTTTTTTCGTCTAACGAGGCAAAATGTCTAGGATCACGGACTACGACGCCCACCTGCGCGAGTTACAGATCGGTCTGGTGCGACATCAGATGTGGGCGATAGCCGAAGGCGCCAGGGCCCTAGTCATTTTCGAAGGTCGCGACGGAGCAGGCAAGGACGGAACTATTGCGAGGATAACCAAGCACTTGGCCCCGAGAAATACGCGGGTGGTTTCGCTCTCCAAGCCCTCCGACCGCGAGCATTCCGAATGGTTTTTCCAGCGCTACGTCAGACTATTGCCGGCGGCCGGCGAACTGGTAATCTTTAACCGGTCCTGGTACAACCGCGCTGGCGTCGAACCGGTGATGGGCTTCTGCACACCGGCCGAACACGAGCAGTTCCTGCGTGACGTCACCGCTTTCGAAGCCCTGGT
>JAYTXV010000257.1:0-2946 GCA_043742805.1 Caulobacteraceae bacterium
TGAGGCGCGATGGTCCTGCCAGGCCTCGACATGCACATTGGCGATGCGCCGGCCGATCTTGCGCACATCGGCGCGGGCATAGGTGGTCTGGGCGCGGCCGGGGCGCAGATATTCGATGGTCACGTCGATGGTCTTGGGCTGTCGGCGCAGCGGCTCTCGCACCGCCAACTGGCATAGGGCCGTCATTTCCAGAAAGGCTCCGATCACCCCGCCATGCAGGGCCGGGATCATCACGTTGCCCACCAGATGCGGCGCGAACGGCAGGATGGCCGTCATCTCGTCGCCGGCCAGTTCGGCGGTCATACCCAGGAACTGCATATAGGGGATGGCGGCCAGCAAGGCGGCCAGGCGCTCCTCGCGATCCTGGCTCATGCTCCGGCGTCCCGCGAGGGGCTCATTGAGGTTTCGCCCGCCGGCGCGGCCCGGGCGCCGGTGAAGGCGAAGGCGGCCTGGACGGTGGCGATCGGGTTGGTCTCGTCGTCCTCAAAGGCGGTGGCGCGCACAAAGGCGATCGAGCGGGTCAACTTGTAGCAGCGGGCCAGGGCGATCACCTCGCGCCGGGGTTCGGCCGGGCGCATGTAGTCGATGCGCAGGTCCAGGGTGGCCATGCCGAATTCCATGAACCCGCCGTCGGCGGCGATCACCGCGCACGACACCGACAGCCCACAGACGTGGTCGAGCAGGGTGGTGATCACGCCCCCCGCCATCACCCCGGTGTCAGGATCGCCGACCAGATCCTCCCGCCAGGGCACCGCCATAGCGGCGCCGGAGGAGTCCACCGAAACCAGCCGGAAATTGAGGGCCGCCGCCTGCGGAGTGTTGGTCGCCATGCGGGCGCCGAGCATGGCCATGGCCTGTGGGTCGAAAGTCATGCATCGCTTATAGGAACATTCAGCGCCTCGCGCCTATATCGAGCGTCGTGATCAAGCCCGAAACCCTGCTTTGCCCGCGCCCCGGTGGCCTCTATTGCCCGCCCGGCGATTTCTATATCGACCCGACGCGGCCGGTGGAGCGGGCGGTCATCACCCACGGCCACGCCGACCACGCCCGGGCCGGCCACGGATTGGCGATCGCCACGCCGGAAACCCTGGCGATCATGGCCGCGCGCTATGGCGCGGATTTCGCCGGACGCGCGGAGGCTCTGCCATATGGTGAGACCGCGACACGCGATGGCGTGGAAATCAGCCTCGCGCCGGCCGGCCATGTGCTGGGTTCGGCCCAGGCGGTGGTGCGGTGGCGGGGCCTGACGATGGTGGTCAGCGGCGACTACAAGCGCCGGCGCGACCCCACCTGTCCGGCCTTCGAACCCGTGCCCTGCGAGGTTTTCGTCACAGAGGCCACCTTCGGCCTGCCGGTATTCCGCCATCCGCCCGACACCGGCGAGATCGACCGGCTGCTGCATTCGGTCGCCCAGTTCCCCGACCGCTGCCACGTGGTCGGGGCCTATAGCCTGGGTAAGGCTCAACGCGTGATCCGGCTGCTGCGCGAGGCCGGCTGGGATCGGACACTCTACGTCCACGGCGCGCTGGAAAAGCTTAACGATCTCTATGGCCGCTTCGGCGTCGATCTCGGCCTTCTGGCTCCGGCCACGGGCGCCACCAAGGCCCTGCTGGCCGGGCAGATCGCCATCGCCCCGCCCTCGGCCCTGGCCACCCCGTGGGCGCGGCGGTTTCCCGACCCCGTCGATGCGTTCGCCTCGGGCTGGATGCGCATCCGCGCCAGGGCGAGACAGCAGGGCGTGGAGATGCCTTTGATCATTTCCGACCATGCCGACTGGGACGAACTGACCGCCACCATCGAAGACCTCCACCCCGGCGAAGTCTGGATCACCCACGGCCGCGAGGAAGCCCTGGCTCGCTGGTGCGGCCTCGCGGGAATCCCAGCCCGCGCCCTGGCGCTGGTGGGCTATGAGGACGAGGGGGACTGATCGAGGCCGAACGTCTGGCGCATCGCCGCGGCGACCGCGGCGGTGACGGTGAGCACCAGGTCCAGGCCGTCGATCACCGCCGGACCCTTCTGCAAGGAGACGAATGTTGCGCCATAGAGGTCGGTGACCGCGCCGAGGCGGGTGAGGGCGCCCGACCAGACATGGCTGGTGACTATAGAAAACCACCCTAAAGTAGACCCAATTTAGGGTGAATAATTTACTCTAGAATCAAGCATTCAGAGCGCTGCCTATGCGAGAACCAACCTCCACTTTTCGCATGGCGCTCTATCACACTGGAGAACCTGGGGTGGATAGACGCAGCTTCCTTGCGGCCGGCGCAATTCTCGCGGCGGGCCCCTCCCTTGCCGCCGACCCGGCCGGGTCGGCGCTGGCGACCGGCGCGCCGACGCCCCGCCCTGGCCCCCGCAACCTGATCACCGACGTGCCGGGACTGAAGGTGGGTCAGGCCGAAGACGCCATCACCCGCACCGGAACCACCGTGATCGTGCCGGACGAGGCGGCCGTGGTGGCCGCCGACATCAGCGGTGGTGGACCGGCGACCCGGGAGACCGACGCCACCACCCCCTATAACCTGGTTCACGCCTTCGACGCCGTGGTGCTGTCTGGAGGATCGGTCTACGGGCTGGCGGCGGCCGACGGGGTGGTGGCGTGGCTGGGCGCCCGTCACCGGGGCTTTGGAATGTCGCCGGACCCAGCCACGCCGCGCAGCCCGGTGGTTCCCGCCGCGGCGCTCTACGACCTGGCCAACGGCGGGCGCAAGGACTGGGGGCTGGAGCCGCCCTACCGAGCCCTAGGGCTCAAAGCGATGGACGTCCTGGGCGACAGCTTCGCCCTGGGAACGGCCGGCGCCGGCTACGGGGCCATGGCCGGCACGTTGAAGGGCGGCCTGGGCTCAGCCTCAATCGTCACCGCCGATGAAATCACCGTCGGGGCGCTGGTGGCCGTGAATTCGACCGGATCGGTGGTCGGGGCGGACGGCAAGACCTTCTGGGCCGCGC
>JAYTXV010000258.1:0-6311 GCA_043742805.1 Caulobacteraceae bacterium
CAAAAGGTCCGCTGCGAGCGCTTCGGAGCGCTGATGTTCGTCAATTTCGACCCCGAGGCGCCGACCCTGCGGGATTGGCTGGGGCCGGTCGCCGAGGAATGGGCGGAATTCCAGTTCGATAAACTTCGCCTGATCGACCACTACAGCTGGGACCTCAAATCCAATTGGAAGGTGGCCATGGAGGCCAACACCGAGGTCTATCACGTCAAGAGCATCCACCCAGGTTCGGTCGCCCTGATCCTCGATGACCGGCGCAACGTGAACAGCTTCTATCCACACGGTCACGGCCGGATGATCGCCCCCAATCCCAATGCGGACGCCGGCGAACGACGCCGCGGCCCCACCCAGATGGATACGCCGACCGTGGGCGAAATCGCCCGTACTTGCACCCAATCCTATGGCGTATTTCCCAATATCGTCTCGCCACTGAATCCGGGCGCTTTTCCCATGCTGGTGTTTTGGCCTGACGGGATCGCCCGGGCGCGCATGGAGGTCTGGTGGTTCGGGCCTGACTGGGGAAATGCCGAAAAGCCCGAGGGCTGGGAAGCGGTGGTCGAGGGTTTCAACGCGGTTTTGGAAGAGGACACCGCCTTTGGCGCCTGGATCCAGAAGTCCCATGAATCCTACGGCTTCAAGTCGGTGCCGCTCAGCTATCAGGAGGCGCGGATCTATTGGTGGAACCAGGCGGCCGACGCCCTGATCGGCCCCGATCTGATACCTCCCGAACTGCGGGTGGCGCCTGTGATCGGCGCTGAATGGGTTCATCCCAACGACCCCAGGCTCGCCCATCTCGGCCAGGCCCTGGCGGCCGAATAGAACGACGGACAGGGAGGCTGACCATGGCGCGAGAGGGGCATGACTATCGCCTGGTGATCTTCCTGGTGGGATTGACCCAACTGATCGTCACCACCGACTTTTCCATCGTCGCTGTGGCGCTGCCGTCCATTGGCCGCCAGCTGCGCATCCCGCCGGCCTCGCTATCCTGGGTGATCTCTGCCGCCGCTCTCACCGGCGGCGGGTTCCTGATCCTCGCCGGGCGGGCCGCCGACATCCTCGGCCAAAGACTGTGCCTGCTCACCGGCCTTTCCTTGTTCGCCATCGGATCGCTGGGCTCCGCGCTGTCGCCAGACCTGGCGCCGCTGATCGCCGCGCGCGCCTTGCAGGGCCTGGGCGTGGCGATCCTCGGGCCCGCCAACTTCTCGCTGATCAACACCCTGGTGCCCGAGGGTGCGCCCCGCCGTCAGGCAATGGGGGTGTTCGGGATCATGCAAGGGCTGTCGCTGGTGATCGGCCTGTTGATCGGCGGTGCGCTGACCACCCATCTGGGATGGCGAGCGGTGTTCCTGCTCAATCCGCCAATCGCGGTCCTGGCCATCGCCATCACCATCAGGGCGGTGCCGAAACCAGCGCCTCACGCCGCCCGCGATCGGGGCATAGACTGGCTGGGCGCCGCTTTGATCATGGTCGGCATGGCTCTGGTGCTGATGGGCGTCTCGGCAATGGGTCGCGAGGGCTGGACGGCGCCGCGCCCGCTCGGGCTGTTGGCCGGAGGCCTGCTCGCTTTCGTGCTGTTCTTCCTGGCCGAAGGACGCGCCAGGGCGCCGCTGGCGCCGTTGTCGATGTTCGGCCAGCGTAATTTCACCACCGCCAATGTCATCCTGCTGCTGCATCTGGCGGGGGTTGGCGGCGTCTTCGTCCTGCTCAACATCTATATGCAGACCGGCCTGAAGATGTCGGCGATGCAGTCGGGCCTCGGCATGATGCCCTATGCCGCCGCTGTCATGCTTTCGGGCCAACTGGTGGTCCCGATCATGGCCCGGTTCTCGCATCGCATGATCATATTCGGCGCGTTCAGCCTCTATGCCCTGGGTGTCGCCCTGCTAGCGGTGCTGAGCCAGGACCCCAACTATTGGCTGGCTATCGCGCTTGGTTCGGTCGTCACCGGCCTGGGCGGAACCACCGCCTTCATGGCCCTGATGGCCGACGCCACCTCCGACATTCCCCCCGCCCAGCAAGGGGCGGCCTCGGCGGTGTTGTTCACCGCCCAGCAGATCGGCGTCCCGCTGGGGGCCACCATGGCCCTGTCGGTTCTGGGTCTCGCCGGTTCCGGCGGCCTCGGTTCGTTCAAGGACGCCTATCTGGTTCTGGCCGTGGTGGTTTTGTCGGGCCTGGGCCTCGCCGTGGTGGCCCTGCGGCCGGCCCTGGTGGCGGCGGAATAGAAAACCAAAACACTTTATAGGGAGAGACGATATGGCGTTGGTGGCGGTGTTCGGCGCGAGTGGCCGGCAGGGATTGGCGCAGGTGCGCCAGCTGAAAGCGGCGGGGCATGATGTGCGGGCGATCTCGCGGCGGGCCGATCCGTTCTATGGCGAGGATTTCGGCCAGATCGAAATCCGGGGCGCCGACATCTATGACGAGGATTCCGTGGTGGCGGCCATGGAAGGAGCCGACGCGGCCTTTTACACCCATCCGTTACGCGCCCGCGTGGACCGCGTTCAAGGCATAGCCACTATCGGCCGGGCGGCCTGCCGCGCAAAGCTCAAGCGGGTGGTGTGGAACACTTCCAGCTGGATTCCCGACAAGGCCGGCGATCCCTTCACCTACGGAGGCAACACCGCCGGCATCAACGCCCTGTGGCGCACCGGCGCCCCGGCCACGGTGTTCGGCTCGGTGCTGTTCATGGACAACCTGCTGACCAACTGGGCCTTCCCGTTCATCATCAACGAGGGGCGCTACGTCTATCCGCACAAGTCCGACCTGGAATGTAGCTGGATCAGCCTGGATGACGTGGCCAAATTCATGATCGCGGCCATCGATCGTCCCGATCTGGAAGGCGCGTGGCTCAATATCGGCGGGCCGGAGATTCTCAGGCCGCCGCAGGTGGCGAAGCTGTTGTCCAAGGCCGCGGGCCGCGAGGTCAAATACGACCCAAGCACGCCCAAGCAGTTCGGCAAGCACTTGGCCGACGCCTATGGCGACGAGATGGGCGATGCCGAACGAGCGGTGATCGAACCTTCGATCGCCGCCTTCTATGAGTTCAACAACAACAGTCCGTTGAAGCCGTTCAGGGTGGACATGGGGCCGGTGCTCGAACGTATTCCCATCGAGATGGAGACCATGGCGCAATGGGCGGCCCGCCAGGAGTGGCGCCTGACCAACAAGCCCCGCCCACCGGCGGGCTGAGCGCCCCCATTTTGAATGAAACAGGCTGAGGATACGTTCGCCGGGTCATCTGAAGCTGGAACTTATAGGCGAAATTTCGACACGATTGGCCTTGTCGCCGATCGCCTGTCTGTGTGGATTGTCGCGAGAAGCGCCAGGCGCTGGGAACGATCCTTCACTTGGTTATCTAGCCCTGGGTTCTGCAGGCTGACTTGGGGGCGCTGGCCTAGTCCGTGCTGCATCACGCCCGACGACGACCGCTCGCGGCGTCGCTGGAGACCACAAGGTTATTGCGGGGATGCGCCCGGATAGATCAGCGCGTCTGCGAAGCTGAGAGTTTCCCGCAGAACGGTTTCCTGAAGCGAGGCCTGGATATCCGAGAAACGGGGGCTGGCGGCGATAGCGGCGAAACCGACGTTCATCTGGTTGTGGTCGCTCATCTCCCAGATGTCGATAACCGTGCCGAGAAGGCCGGTGCGAAGCGCATAGGCGCTAACCAGCTTCCAGCCGACGGCTTCCACCAGAGGGACTATTTCTCCAAGGGCCGCCATGAACCGCGGCATGGCGCCGGCCTTCACCTCTATATTGGCGATCAGGTAGACGCTCACGCCGCGTTCGCCTTCGCCAGCGCCGGTTGCTTCGCCCACTCCACGCCCCGCGCCAGAAGGTCGTGAAACACCGGCAGGGCCCAGGAGCCCTTTTCCGGAACCGGGTAGAATTCCATCATCGGCCGCATGTCATAATGGCCGCGGCAATGACCGAGCGTGAGGTAGAGCACCTCGCCGGCGCCGACAGGGTGCAGGTAGAACACCGGATGCTTGGCCTTGGGCCAGGTGTGCTCGATGAAACCCTCTGCTTCGCCCTCGAATTCGGTTTCCAGCAGCACATGACGCTCACCATGGAGGTCGGACAGATAGAGTTCATCCTCGGCCTGGAACGCCTCGACACCCTGGACCAGAGGATGATCCGGGTCGGCGACGGTGACAGTGTAAGGCACGATCGGCGGATGGGCGATAAATTGCGAGCCGAGGGTTTCCATGAAATGCGGAGCCCAGCGGGGGCTATCGACCCCGTTGGCCAGAAAACGCAGAATCGAGTTGGTCCCGTGCAGCGCGTACCAGCGTCCGCCCGCCGCCAGCCATGCGCGCAGGGCCTCCTGCTCGTCTAGCCTGGGAATGACATCACAGGTGTAGGTCACCAGGAAGTCCGCCGCCTCGATGGCTTCCAGGTTCGAATAGTCTTCGAACACCCGCACCCGCACCCGGTCGTCGCGGGCCAGAAGCTTCAGAAGCTCCAGCCGCGCATAGTCGATGTCGTGATATTTCCCGCCGGCAATCAATACGGCGTTCAAACGCTTGCGCACGGGTTCGCTCATCACAGAATCCTAATACTGAACGCGCTTGGTCACGCCGCCGTCGATAACGACATTGGTTCCGGTCATGAACGGACAGGCCGGCGAAGCCATGAACGCGATCGCCTTGGCGACTTCTTCTCCGGTGCCCAGGCGGCCCATCGGCACGGCCTTGACCGTCTGGTCGTAGAGCGCCGTCATGTGGGTCTTGATCATGTCCCACGACCCGCCGTCGATGAACACCGGTCCCGGCGACACGGTGTTGACCCGGATGCCCTTGGGGGCGAGTTGTTGGCTAAGGGCCGAGGCGTAGTTGATCACGGCGGCCTTGATCGCATTGTAGGCTTGCGGTCCAAAGAAATCCTCAAGCGCCGCGGTGGATGAGACCGCGATGATTGAGCCGTGAGCGGACTTTTCCAGGAACGGCAGGGCTGCCTGCACACCGCGGAAGGTGGCCAGCAGATCGAGGTCAAAGACCTTCTTCCAGGATTCTTCGCTGGCCGGTCCGCCACCGGCGGAGGCGAACGAAATGAAGATGTCGCAACCACCCAGACTTTCGGCTGCGCTCTTGACCCAGGCGCTGTAGGCCGCCGCATCGGCCATATCGACCGCTTGGCCGAACGCTTTCACGCCCTTGGCGCTCAGCGAGGCGACGGTGGCGTCCACCCCGTCCTGACCGCGCGCGCACATCGCCACGTCACAACCTTCAAGCGCCAGGGCCTCGGCCGTGGCGCGCCCGATTCCCTTGCTCGCGCCGGCGAGGACGGCCTTGAGCCCCTTGAGACCGAGATCCATGAAGATTGCTCCCTGATTTGCTGGCGCGGCTGAAAACCGGCAAGATTGTTTGTTATCGTTCGCCTATAGGCAATGGCGCCGTTCGTCTAGCCGCGCGACGCTCCCGGCCCTGAAAAAACGCTCGGGGACTCACGGAGTCGAGACAGGGGTGTTTAGGAATGACCATGGACGAAATCAGTATCCGGGTCCTGGCCCAGCTGGAGCCGGAAAACCTGGTCTCCGAGGGACAAAGCTGGCAGCAACGCAAGAGCATCCAGACGCGCGTCACCATCCTGGACGCGGCCGTCGATTGCCTCGAGACGCACGGCTACGGCCGGACCACCACCCAGTTGATCGCCGAAAAGGCCGGCATTTCCCGGGGCGCGATGCTGCACCACTATGCCACCAAACAGGACCTGATCGCCGCGGTGATCGACTACACGGTCTACAAGCGCATGGAGCTTTTCCTCCAAGGCGTGCGCGCCCTGAGGGAGTCCGATCGCATCGCGGAAATGGCCGGCATCGAGATTTTCTGGGAGAGTCTGCTGACCCGGGAGTTCAGCGCCTATCTGGAACTGGCGATGGCGGCGCGCACCGATCCCGAACTGGCCGAAATCTTCCTGC
This sequence comes from Caulobacteraceae bacterium, assembly GCA_043742805.1. Lineage (GTDB taxonomy): Bacteria > Pseudomonadota > Alphaproteobacteria > Caulobacterales > Caulobacteraceae > Acaudatibacter. The sequence continues at coordinate 5,912 of JAYTXV010000258.1, forward strand.
CCAAAGCCCGGCGCTATGATCAGACCGAATTGGCCGAAGTGATCCGCGCCTTCCCTGAGTGGGCCAACGTGCCGGAAGCCTACGCCCTGGCCATGGACTACTGCAACTCTGCCCTGCAGGGCCTGTTGGTCAACCGCGAAATCTGGAGCGAGGGATCGCATCGCGTGCTGCGCCGCTTTGTCGGCCAGACCATCGCCATGATGCTGGCGGGAGACCTGACCCTGCCGCCGACCGTCAGTTCGGGGGAGGAGTGACCCCACCGTCTGGCCGGCCGTGTAGGTGAAGCCGACCATGGTGGCGACCCGGAGCCGGCCTGTCGCTCGTGCTGAGCGACGAGAAAACAACGGAAAAATGGCGCACTCGACAGGATTCGAACCTGTGACCTCTGCCTTCGGAGGGC
>JAYTXV010000259.1:0-3083 GCA_043742805.1 Caulobacteraceae bacterium
GGCGGGGATCGGGGTGGCGTCGGTTTCCTCTTCGGCGATGTCTTCCGGGAATTCGATATGCACCGCGCCGGGCTTTTCCTCCTGGGCCAGGCGGATCGCTTCGCGAACGCGGGATGGAATGTTGTCGGCCGAGGCCATCTGATGGGTGAACTTGGTGATCGGCCGCATCATGTCGACCACGTCCAGGATCTGGAAGCGACCCTGTTTGGAGCTCTTGATCGGCTTCTGGCCGGTGATCATCATCATCGGCATGCCGCCCAGCTGGGCATAGGCGGCGGCGGTGACGAAATTGGTCGCGCCCGGACCCAGAGTCGCCATGCAGACCCCGGCCTTGCCGGTGTGTCGGCCATAGGTGGCGGCCATGAAGCCGGCGGCCTGTTCATGACGGTTGAGGATCAGTTTGATCTTGGTAGACCGCGAAAGGCTGTCGAGGAAATCCAGGTTTTCCTCGCCCGGAACGCCGAACATGTATTCGACCCCCTCTTCCTCAAGACACTTAACAAACAGATCGGATGCTTTGGTCATGCGTTTTCCCCCAGGGTCGGCTTGGCGCATTATTTGAACCATGGATCGAAGGCCCGGACCAGAGGAGTCGCGCGGGCAGGTGTCGAACAACACCCGCCAGCTAGGTGGACAGGCTCTCCAGACCGCGTCCCGAAGTTCGCGGACCCAGCAATCCGACGGCCAGCACCACCACGCCCATGGCCAGGGCGATGAAGGCGAATACGCCGCCCGCGCCAAAACCAGCCAGCAGGCCGGCGATGATGAAACTGGAGAACACCGTCGACAGCCGGCTCCAGGAATAGACGAAGCTCACGGCCGAGGCGCGCATCCGCGTCGGATAAAGCTCGGTCTGATAGGCGTGATAGGCGTAGGACATCAGGTTGTTGGAAAAGGTCACGCCGATCCCCAGCGCGACCAGGGCCGCCGGCGCGCTCTGGGTGGCGAAGACCAGGCCGAGCGCGGCGGTCGTCAGGGCCGCGACGATGATCTGGGTCTTGCGTTCGAACCGGTCGGCGAGGGCCGAACATAACAGGGGTCCGAGAGGGTAGGCCACCGCGATGGCGAAGGCATAGCCCAGGCTGTGGGTCACCGAATGGCCCCGCGCCGCGATCAGCGACGGCGCCCAATTGCCGAAGCCATAGAAACCAATCGCCTGGGCGATATTGAAGATCACCAGCATAAAGGTGCGCCTGCGATAGGTGGGGGAAAAGGCCTCGGACAGGCGACCCACCGGCTCGGGAGGTAGAGTCTGAGCGGCCCGTGAACTATGGATGGAGGCGCGGCCCTCCATCCGGCCGACAACCGCGTCGGCTTCCGCGTAACGGCCCCGGCGTTCGAGCCAGCGCGGCGACTCCGGCAGGCTGGCGCGCAGGACCCAGGCCACCACCGCGCCGCTGGCGCCGAGGATCATCACCCAGCGCCATCCCGCGACTCCGAACGGACTCAGCGGCAGCAGCCGCCAGCAGACGAAAGCCACAATCGGCACGGCCGTGAACTGGATCGCCTGGTTGATCGCGAAGGCCCGGCCGCGCAGCCGCGCCGGGGCGATTTCGGAGACATAGGCGTCGATGGTCACCAGTTCCACGCCGATCCCGATCCCCGCGACAAGACGCCAGAGATCGAGCTGTAGGGCCGTGTGCGACGTGGCCATGGCCAGGGTGGCCAGCGCATACCACACCAGCGAGACGGTAAAGATCGCCCGGCGCCCATAGCGATCAGCGGCCCCGCCGAACGCCGCCGTGCCGATGAACAGTCCCAGGAAGGTGGCGGCGGCGAAGGTGGCCTGATCGCTCTGGCCGAAAAGCCCGGCCCGGCCTTCGTGGAACAAACCCGCCTTGACCAGGCCGGGCGAGATATAGGCCGTCATCATCAGGTCGTAGAATTCGAACAGGCCCCCGAGCGACACCAGCACCACCAGCCGCCAGACCGGCCAGGCCGAGGGCAGGGCGTCGAGTCGAGCGGCGATGGTCGCCTGTCCCGCCGGCTCCGCCATGGGCGCGGGCTTGGCCTACATCGGCGGTGGTTCGCCGTTCTCGCCCACCACGACGGTGCTGGTTGTCAGGGTTCCGTCCGCGCCTTTGACGGCGATGATGAACACGCCGGCGCCGGCCTTGACCATCGCCCGGTTGCCCGGTCCCATCTGCACGACCTTCGCCGACTTCGGAACCAGTACCGTATGGGAACCTCCCGGATAGGAGACCTCGATGGTGTCGCCCTTCGGGCTGGAAACCACCTTGCCGACATCGCCGTTGGTCATCATCGAATGGGGTTTCAGGTCCCAACCATAGTGCCCGGCGCCCATCTTCAGGCCGGGGGGAAACACGTGCACCTCAAGCGAACGGCCAGTGCCGTCCTTGTTTTCCACGGTGGTGGTGCCGATGAAGCTGCCCGGCTGGATGGCGCTCATGGGCACGGTCTTCATCGCCGCCACGGTCCAGGCCGGTGCGAGCTTCACGGTTATAGGAGTGCCGGATTTCAGCTTCACCACCACGCTGTCGGCGGCGATCGAGGCTACCTTGCCGCGCACATGCTGTTGGGCGTCCTGCGCCACGGCCGCGGGGCCAGCGATTAAAACAACGGCCAAAGCCAGTATGGCGAGCCTGATCGTCGCCGCTGATAATCCCGCCATTCGCCCCAGCCCTTTATGCCGCCTGTTTGTTGGACAGGCTGTAGCACGGCTAGCGCGCTGGACGCCAACACGCTCGCGCGGAGCGTAAACGTCTTTTAATTTCAGAGGCCATTCCCTGACTGGATTGTGGTGGCTAAACACCCCTGGAGGGACCTCGAAGCATGCGCCGCCTGATCTTCTTTCGACACGGCAAGGCGGAGATCACCGCGCTGTCGGGCGGCGACAAGGAGCGCCCGTTGGCCGAACGCGGCCGGGTGGAATGCCGTCTCGCGGCGGCGTGGGTTCTGGCCGCCGGCTTTGTCCCCGATATCGTGCTCGTTTCTTCGGCCCTGAGAACCCAGCGAACCTGGGACTGCGTGCGCGAGACCTTTCCGGCCGCGCCGGCGGAGGTTCATGATGAGCTCTACCTGGCCGGGGCCGAGACCATCATGGAACTCATCGCGGCGATCCC
>JAYTXV010000260.1:0-9649 GCA_043742805.1 Caulobacteraceae bacterium
CCCGCCTACAACCGCGACCGTGGGCCGGTCTCGATCTTCGCCGTGCGCCTACACGCGCAGTTCTGAAAATCTCACCAGCGCGCGTTTGCCGTTCCCACCGCTACGGTCGAGCCAAACATGTCCCAGGCCATCAGTTTGGCGGGGAGGCGCGGCAACGGTCTGGCCGCGGCCGGCCATTCTTGCCGATAGGCCGCATAGGTCACCGCCAAGGCGCCCGGCCGGGTTGGCTTGAACGTCAGGACCAGACCGTCCGGCGCGGCTGACCACCGGATGAAGAGCGGCGCTACCGGTCCCGGCGGCAGAGTCACCGGCCGACCATTGAGGCGGACCCATGCCGTCGGCGCATCGATCTTCAGATCGAGTTCGAGGTTGGTGTCGGCGGGCGCGCGGGCGCGCAGACTGACCGTACCGTCGGCGTTACGGCCAGCGGAGATATCCGGCGCGGCGGTGGCGACGTTCACCGCCGGCGCCGCCCAAACCTTGTCCTCGAAGCCCGGTATGGCCCGTTCCGCTACGGCGCCGCCATCGGCGCCCAGCACGCCACGGGTCCAGGGATCGGGCTTGAAGGGGCTCACCCGCCAGGAGCGCCCGCCCTGGTGATCGGCCACATAGAGCGGCATGACCGCCTGGGGATGGCGTGGCGAATAGGGATCGGTGAAGTTCAACCACAGAGCGACGCCCAGTCCGACGGTCAGGATCGCCACGCCCGGCGCGAACGCCGTCGACGCGGCGTGATCCGGCCGACCCCAGACCAGCGGCCAGAGGCAGAACGCCGCCAGCCAGACGATCAGGGCCGGCAGCTCCGGAACGTCCAGCCCCTGCAGAAAGCCGTGGAACAGGCTCCCCAGCCACGCCAGGATCAGAGCGATCAGAACCAGGACTAGGCCCCATTCCGCCGGGTGCCGTTTTTCGCCCGACACGATCAGCGCCGCGCAGGCGGCGCTGGCTGCGAGGGGCCAGCCGATGGTGAAGGCGATGGTCGGCGCCCAGATCTGCAAGCCCAGAGTGGCGAGGAAACCGATCGCCAGCAAACCCATCCAGCCGCCGAACAAGCTCACCGGGCGGCCCAGGAACAGCAGAGCCAGCACACCGGCCAGCGCGCCTTCCACCAAGCCCGGCATGTCGAATCCGCTGAACGCCGATGACGCCAAACCGATGGCGAAGGCCAGCAACGCCCCGACGATCCTGAGGCGGCCTCGACCGAGGCCCACCGCGATCAGCATCAGGACGCCCAGCCCCGCCAGGGCCATGGCCACTTCAAAGGTGGGGAAACGCGCTAACAGCGGCCGGCCAGTCATCCAGCCGGAACCATAACCAGTAGCGTGCCGCGCCAGATGCAGCACCGCCGCGCCCCCGACCAACACCATGAGCCCTGCGCCGGCCCCGCCCGCTACATCCCACCACGTGTCCCGCCCGCCCTTGCGGTTCCGCCACGCCGCGGCGGCCATCAGCCCGGCGATCCCCGCGAGCAGGATCCAGCCGCCCCACGCCGGATAGGCGACGGTGAGATCGCCGATGACCTGGCCATAGACTAGGTCGGGTGTTCGGGCCGGCAGGGCCGAGGCGAAGGCCAGGGCGCGGGCCGTGCCCAGCAGTTGTTCGCCGATATGCTGCACCGAACCCTGGTCGAGCGCGGCCGGGGTGGAGCTGGGCGAGTGATAGTCGAACTGGCGGCCGATGAAGGCGTAGTTCAGCCCGGCGATCCCCTTGACCTTTGGCACGGTGTAGTCGGTATTGTTGGGGAGGTGTTTATACAGAAACACCGTCAAGGAATTGGCCGCCGGCCGCGTCGCGGTGCGGCGATAGAGGTCGATGGCGCCGCCGTTGTCCTGGCCGGTTTCAAACATCGTCGCCCGCCCGCCGCCTCCGCGCGCCTCGAGGTTCATGACGAAGCCGACATGGCGCGCCATCGGGTCGTCGCGGAAAAACACTGCGGCGCCCAGCAGCCCAGCCTCCTCGCCATCGGTGAACACCACCATCACGTCGCGCGCCGGAACGCCCGCCACCTTGATGGCGCGCACGACCTCCAGCACCGCGGCGACGCCGGTTATGTCATCCGCCGCGCCGGGAGAGCCCGGCACACTGTCGTAGTGGGCCATCAGGGTCAGGGCCGGCAGCCGCGGGTCACGCCCCGGCAGCAGGCCGACAAGGTTTTCGACATCGCCGCCACCGATGTAGACCTTTCCGCCAGAGACGCGCTGGAAATTACCCTGGCCGCGCTGGATGCGCGGCGACAGCCCCAGGCCGGTCATCCGCCCAATCAAATAGTCGCGCACCTGGGCGTTGGCGGCCGAACCCATCGGATGGGGAACCCGGGCCATGACCGCGATGTCTGGCAGCGCGCGACCGGCGGCGAACTGGCCCGCGGGCGCCGAGGCCGGTGACGGCTCCGGCGTGCGCGCATTGGCGTAGAACAGCAGAAATCCGACCGCCACACAGGTAATCAACGCCGCAAATTTACCCATCCAAGTCACTCCACGAGTCCGGGGAATTGAGGCCGTTTGAATGGCCCCCGTCTACTCCGCCGCCAGCGCCACCTAGCGCCAAAAGGCTTTCATCTCCGGCTTCACCTTGCCCGCGAAGCCACCGACCGTATCAACGGTCATCAACGGTGGTGCAGTGCGATCCCAGATCGTTGCTCAACCCCTAAGGATCGACCCGCGCTTCGGCGTAGCCGCTTAGCACCTCGACGCCGTTCTGGTTGACCGTTTTCACGTCCAACTCGACGATCTTGACCCCAGCCTTCTCGCCCAACGCCTTGACGGTCGCTGTGGAATCCAACGTATCCCCTGGCCACACTTGGCTGGTGAAGCGCACGCCGTATTTGGTCAGGCGGGCGTCGCCGACATAGTCGGTGAGCATCTTGCCGGTCATGCCCATGGTCAGCATGCCGTGAGCAAAAACCGATGGGTACCCGGCCACCTGGGTGGTGAAGATCTCATCGGTGTGCAGCGGATTGTAGTCACCCGACGAGCCCGCGTATTGCACGATCTGGGTACGCTTGAGGTCTTCGACCAGACGCGCGGAATGGGTGTCGCCGACCTTCAGGTCGCTCGCTTTCAAAGCCACTCAGGCCTCCTGTTTCTGATCGACGGGACGTTCGGTGCGCACGCCGACGCCCCGGGCGGTGATCACAAGTTCGCCGTTCTGGTCGCGATATTCGGTGACGGATTCGGAGAAGATCAGCTTGCCCGACCGGCGGCCTTCCTTTTCCCAGGTCTTGCCGGGCAGGGACTTGGCGGTCAGCAGGTCGCCGGGTTTCAGGTGGCGGTGATATTCAAAGTGCTGTTCGGCATGCAGGCCGCCGCCATTGCCGCCTCCACCGCCTTCGTCGCGCACGATGCCGCTGGGGTTCTTGCCCGAACCGAACCACGGTTTGCCGGGCTTTGGCCGCAGCACATAGTCGGGATCGAACTGGGCGCTGGCCTGGGCGAAGGTGGGCGGGGCGATGATCGACCCGGCCTCGGTCTTGGCCGCGTAATCGGCGTCGGCATAGACGGCGTTGTCGTCGCCCACTGAACGGGCGAACATCAGGATGTGCGACGCTTCGATGGGGAAGGTCTTCACGGCCATGGCGTTTCCTTTTTGGTTTGCGGCCCTTCTGACGGGGCCAATGTTATTTGGGCGGCGTTGACGCTACCGCGTCAAGCACCCACCGGGACGACTAGGCTTCTCAGGCGAAAGTGAGCCCTTCGAACGAGCCCTTGGCCCGCCAGTCGCGAACCAAGTCGTAGAACACCACCGGACCCGCGCCATAGAGATTTTCGAAAATGCCCTTGCCTTCGCCGACCCGGCCCTCGCCGTTGTAGTAACCCGGGGTGCAGTCCTTGCGGAACTCCAGGGCGACCTGCGGGCATTCGCGGACCATCTTGACCCAACCGGCCTCGCCCTCGGGCGTGGGCTCGATCACCCGCGCCTGGCGGTCGTTGGCCTGTTGGATCAGTTCGGCCACATGCCGCACCTGCTCGTCGAGCATGTGGGGGAAATTGGCGGTGAGGGCGTTTTGGGTGACGCCCAGGTGGAAGCAGTTGGGGAACCCGTAGCTGTAGAAGCCATGCAGAGTCTTCAGACCGTCCGACCAATAGTCGCTCAACGTGACGCCGTTCCGGCCATGGACCTCGAAACCTGCGCGGCGAGTATAGGCGGTGCCGACCTCGAAGCCGGCGGCGAAGATGATGCAATCCACCTCGTGCTCAATGCCGTCGAACACCAGGCCCTTTTCGGTGATCGCATCGACGCCGCCACCCAGGGTATCGACCAGGGTGACGTTAGGCCGGTTGAAGGTTGGCAGATAGTCGTCGTTGAAGGTTGGGCGCTTGCAGAATTGCCGATACCAGGGCTTCAGCGCCTCCGCCGTGTCGGCGTTCTCCACCGTTGCATCCACCCGGGCGCGAACCTGGTTCATTTTCTCGAAATCAGCCAACTCGACCTCGCGGTTGAGTTCCTCCATCGTCATCTCGGAACCCTGGGCGGTCCGAGCGGGCGCCAACGCCGAGAGCTTGCGGATGATGTCGGTCCAGCCGTCGCTGACCAGATCCTCGGCCAGCGGCAAGCCGCTGACCAACATGTTGAAATTGTCCATCCGCTGCTTCTGCCAGCCGGGCTTGAGGCTGGCCGCCCACGTGGGGTCGGTCGGCTTGTTGCCACGCACGTCGACCGACGATGGGGTGCGCTGGAACACGGTCAAATGCTTGGCGTGGCGGCCCAGGTGCGAGACGCACTGAATGGCCGTGGCGCCGGTGCCGATGATGGCCACTCGCTTATCGGCCAGTTTGTGCAGATTGCCTTTGGTGTCGCCGCCGGTGTAGCCGTAATCCCAGCGGCTGGTGTGGAAGCTGTGACCCTTGAAGCGATCGATACCGGGAATCGCCGGCAGCTTGGGCCGGTTCAGCGGCCCGCTTGACATCACCACATAGCGGGCCTTGATTGCGTCGCCGCGATTGGTGGTCACTAGCCATAGCTTCTCGTCTTCCTGCCAGGTCAGCCCGGCGATCTGGGTCTGGAAACAGGCGTCGCGATAGAGGTCGAAATGCCCGCCGATTCGCTGGGCATGGGCGAGGATCTCCGGCGCGTAGCTGTATTTTTCCTTCGGCAGATAGCCGGTCTCTTCAAGCAGCGGCAGGTAGATATAGGCCTCGATGTCGCACTGAGCGCCCGGATAGCGGTTCCAGTACCAGGTGCCGCCGAAGTCGCCGCCTTTTTCGATGATGCGAATGCTTTCGACGCCGGCCTTGCGCAGATGGGCGCCTGCCATGAGGCCGCCAAAGCCGCCGCCGATGATCACCACTTCGACCTGATCGGTCAGTGGCGCGCGGGTGAAGCCCGGCTCGACATAAGGATCATCGATATAGTGGCTGAAGTCGCCCTTGACCTCGACATACTGGTCGTTGGCGTCGGGGCGTAGCCGCCGGTCGCGCTCCTGGCGGTATTTGTCCCGCAGTGCATCGGGGTCGAAATCGATCGCGGTGTCCGCCGTATCCAAGGCCATTTCGTCCAACCCTCTCAGCCGCGATCATTCGCCCGTCGATTACAGTCCAATTTACATGGCCAAACCGGGGAGGCCAGAGGCGACGCGACGATTGCGGGCGGCTAATTAAGCGCGGCTGGGATAATCACGGTGAATCATCCCGGGAAACCACGGAACCACAGCATGACCGGCCGTATCGCGTCTCTCTGGCGCTATCCCGTCAAGGGCTTCACACCCGAGCGTCTTGCGAGCGCCCGCCTCGAGGCGGGCGGTTATTTTCCCTGCGACCGGCTCTACGCCGTCGAGGACGGACCGTCTGGCTTCGATCCGCAAAACCCTGCTTGGATCACCAAGCAGAAGTTCACGGTCCTGGCCAAGGTCGCCCAGGTAGCCAAGGCGCGCACCGTCTTTGACGAGGAGACCGGGGTGCTGAGCGCGTCGGCGGACGGCCAAGTGGCGTTCCATGGCGCGCTGACCGACCCGAGGGGCCGCGAAGCCTTCGCCGACTGGCTGGCCCTCTTCCTCGGTGAGGAGGCGCGAGGGCCTCTGAAGGTGGTTGAGGCCCCAGGCCACCGCTTCACCGATCACCCCGACGGGCATGTGTCGATCGTCAACCTGGCCAGCGTCCGCGACCTGGAAGCCCGCTCTGGCCGGCCGGTCGATCCGCTGAGGTTCCGCGCCAATCTCTACGTCGAGGGCTGGCCGGCCTGGATCGAGAACGAGGCGGGGGCAGCCGAGGTGACGATCGGCGAGGCAGTCGCGAGGGTGTTTTCGCCCATCGTCCGCTGCTCGGCGACCCATGTCGATCCGGTCACTGGCAAACGGGATTTTGAACTCTTGGCGGCGCTGTACGAGCACTACGGGCATATGAACTGCGGAATATATGTGTCGGTCACTCATGGCGGCCTCGTCGCGGAAGATGATCCGGCGGCCTTGGAGCCTTAAGGAAAGCAAACGCCATGCTCAACCGCTGCCTGGCCGCCCAGAAGGCCGTGGCCAATTCGAAACTGCTGGCGGTGATCGAGCCGCTGATCGGCGAGGACTGCCACGTGATCGCCAAAACCGCTTGGCGCAATCCCGCCGGCTACCGCCGGGCGCGCGAGGCCTGGGCTTCATGAGCGCCAGCGCTCTGGGCGGCGGCATGAAGGCGTGGCGAGAGGCGGGTCTTCCCCTCGAGACTCGAAAAGGGCGCCGCGGCCGCGCTTCCCCGATGCTGGAATCCTGCTAGGACCCTCCCGCGAAGGGAGAGTGCTGTTGTCCGAGGCTGCCGAGAAAAGCGCGACCGGAGCGCCGGAGACCCTGGAAGAAGCCGAGGCCGCTTACGAACGGTTCGTCTGGGCCAATCTTCCGCGCAATTTCGCCGGGCACTTCATCCACGGCATGCTGGGCATGACCGGCTTTCGCCTGTTCAACGCCCCAACCTTCCTGCCGGCCTATCTGCATCTGCTGTCGGGTTCTGACTTCATCGTCGGTCTGGGCCAATCGCTCCAGCAGTTGGGCGGGGTGATCTCACCGGTGATTGGCGCCACCCAGATCGAACATCGCAAGAAGGTGCTCCCCGTCGCGATCTTGATGGGCACCTTGATGCGCATCCAGATCCTGGGCGTGGCGGTTTCCGGCTTCCTGCTACACGGCTATCCGCTACTGATCGCGATATTGACCTTCCTGTTCCTGCTGGGTCTGTTCTCCGGGCCGCAGTCGGTGGCCTTCCAGCTTCTGCTGGCCAAAGTGATCCCGATTTCGCGCCGAGGGCGGCTGCAGGCGTTTCGCAATGTGACCGGCGGCGCGATCGCCGCCGGTCTGGCCTGGTTCGCCGGGCGCTATCTCATCCAGCAGAACGTGTTCGGCAACGGTTATGGCGTAACGTTCCTGCTGGCCTTTGTGCTCACCAGCCTGGGCCTCACCGCGCTGCAGATGCTGTTGCGGGAACCCGTGCCGCCGACCATCCGGGCCAAGGGCAAGATCATGGACCGGATCCGGGATTTTCCGGCCATGTTTACCCAAGATCACGGGTTCATGTACTTCATGATCGCCCAGACCCTGGCCACGGCCGGCCGTGTCGCGGCGCCATTCTATATCCTCTACGCCGGCCATTCGATGCAGCTGAACGGCAAGAACCTGGGGCTGGTGTCCCTGGCTTTCCTGGGCGCCGACACGGTGACCAATCTGGGCTGGGGCCTGGCTGGGGACAAATTCGGCTTCAAGTTCACCTTCGCCCTGTCTCTGGTCGTGTGGATCGCCGGCACGCTGCTGTTGATGGCGGCGCCCAGTCTGGTGGCCGTGCATCTGCCCGGGTCTGGCGGCGGACCCCACGGCGGCGTTGTTCTCGGCGTTCAGGCTTTTATCTTCATGGCGTTCTTCGGACTGGGCGCGTCGCAATCGGGTTTCCAGATGAGCTCCCAGACTATGGTGCTGGAGTTCGGCTCGCGGGACGACATTCCCATGCGCCTGGCCCTGACCACCACCGCCCAGGGGGCGATGAACACCATCGGACCGCTGGCGGGAGGCGTCATCGCCACCACACTCGGTTATGAGGCGCTTTTCGGGGTTTCCGTTGGCTTGCTGGCTATCGCCCTGGTCGTGCTGCTGACTCTGGTCAAAGAGCCTCGCTTCCGTGGGGTCGCCTAGACGCCGCAGGCCATGCTAGGCATCTAAGATCACAGATTTTGGTCAGAGGGTGAGCAACGTGCGGATCGGCATTCCCAAAGAGATCAAGACCCTTGAGTTCCGCATCGGCGCGACACCCGGCGTGGTGCAGCGTCTTTGTCGCGAAGGTCACCAGGTGTTCGTCGAGGCCGGCGCGGGGGCGGGCATCGGTCTGGCTGACCAGGCCTTCGTCGATGTCGGCGCTACTATCCTGCCGGACGCCGACGCGGTGTTCGAAGCAGCCGAGATGATCGTCAAGGTCAAGGAACCGCAGGCGGTGGAGATCGCCCGGCTCAGGCCGCACCACATCCTGTTCACCTATCTCCACCTCGCCGCCGATCCGGATCAGGCGCGCGGCCTGATGGCCTCCGGCTGCACCGCCATCGCCTACGAAACCATAACCGATCGCTTCGGGCGCCTGCCCCTGCTGGCGCCGATGAGCCAGGTGGCCGGGCGAATGTCGGTGGATGTCGGAGCTTATCATCTGCTGAAGCCGGCGGGCGGGCGGGGTCTGCTATTGGGCGGCGCGCCGGGCGTGTTGCCGGCCCGGGTGCTGATCCTGGGCGGTGGCGTGGCCGGCAAGCACGCCGCGGAAATGGCCATAGGACACGGCGCCGACGTCACTCTCTACGACATCTCGGCCACGCGCCTTGAGCAACTGGACGACCAGTTCGGGGGGCGCCTGAAGACCTGTTATTCCACCCACGATCTGGTCGCCGAAGCCCTGCCCACCGCCGATTTGATTATCGGCTGCGTGCTGATCCCCGGAGCCGCGGCGCCCAAGCTGGTCACCAGGGCCGACCTCAAGAAAATGCGGCCGGGGACGGTGCTGGTCGACGTGGCCATCGACCAGGGCGGCTGTTTCGAGACCAGCCATCCCACCACCCACGCCGATCCCACTTTCGTGGTCGATGAGGTGATCCACTACTGCGTGGCCAATATGCCGGGCGCCGCGCCCCTGACCTCGACCTATGCGTTGAGCGCGGCCACCGCGCCTTACATCTCCGCCCTGGCCGGCAAGGGCGTCGACAGGGCCTTGGCCGACGATTCGGGTTTCGGCGAAGGGCTGAACATCAAGGCGGGCCGCATCGTCTATCCCGCCGTGGCCGAGGCTCTGGGACTGTAATAGTTTTCGGCCGCGGTGAGGGCGAGACGATGTTCGACAAACGCCTGGTCACCCGAGTGGCCGCGGGGATGTTACTGTCTCTGATGGTCGGGAGCCCCGCTCTGGCCGACAAGACCCCGGCCAGGACTTTCGCCGAGGCCACGGCCGGGCTGGATCTGCGCGCCGGCCTGACGCCGGTCTATCTGGATGTAAAGGCGGGGCGGGTGCTGCTGCTCCTGACGCCCGACGCCAAGGGCGACTGCGGTCAGTATCTTTATCGGACGGCCATGCGCTCGGGTCTGGGTTCGACCCCGGTGGGGATCGACCGGTCAAACCCGGGCGAGACACGGATTCTCGATTTCCGCCGCGTCGGGTCGAAGGTGGTGGCCGAACTGGAGAACTTCGGGTTCCGGGCCGACGGCGGGTCCGCC